>CAYYLA010000001.1:0-1131 GCA_964441785.1 uncultured Candidatus Cloacimonadota bacterium
GGTGAAATACTTCTCTTCCTTGATGATATAACTGAAACAAAGCTATACGAATCAAAAATGGCACATAATCTGCAGGAAAAAGAGATGATGCTGCATGAGATACATCACAGGGTAAGAAACACATTACAAATTATTATGAGTTTTGTAAGGATGAAAAGCAGAAAAATCCACGATGAATATCATCTGAGAAAATTTAATGAAATCAGTGATCAAGTTAGAGCTATGACATTGGTTTATCAGCAGCTTTATGAATCCGATGATATGGTTTACGTAGATATGAACAGATACATAAACTCGTTGGCTGAGGATTTATTAACTGATTGGGAAAAGAGGAATAAAATACATCTTAAAACTGATGTTGAATCAATTAGAATCGATGTAGAAAAAGTAATACCAGTTGGTTTAATCATAAATGAGTTAATTACAAATAGTATCTATCATGCTTTTGATTATGAGGCTGATAGCAAGAACATTATTAGTATTGATTTAAAAAAAATAAATGAAAATCATGTGACGTTACGTTATCAGGATAATGGCTTTGGCATGTCTGAAAAACAATTAAAATCTAATGAACAATTGGGGATTGAAATGCTCTCTCTCTTAGCGATTAAACAACTTCATGGCATCATTGAGGTGCATAATGAAAAAGGTTTTGGCTTATCAATTACTTTTGATCCAAAGCCAGATAAAATGACAGGACGGTTTCGACCAGGTCTGTAAAAATTATCTTTTCAAGATTACAATATCTAATTATCCTTTGTGCAGGATAAACAGCTTAGAATTGGGTAGATGTCCATTATGAAAATTTATCACAATTTGGATACTTCAAAATGGACGCAACTATTCAAAGTTGTTTGACTGCGAAACACAATTACATATTATAACCTTATTGAAATAAATAAATTAAGTGTTATTTTGCTTCTCCATATCGATTGGTATGACCTATGCAAATCTACCCGACAAAGGAGGTTTGCATGTTAAATATTAGACAAATGCTGTTGATGATTTTTATTTTAGTTATAACACAATGTTGTTTCGCTATTGATTTTACCGAGGATTGGGAAAGTGGAGATTTCTCAACCAATGGTTGGAGTTTTGAGAATGCTCCCGGTAACTGGGAGGTCTGGGATG
>CAYYLA010000001.1:1231-9545 GCA_964441785.1 uncultured Candidatus Cloacimonadota bacterium
ATCTCACTCCTTATGTTCTTGGTGCTGATTTCCAGATCTGTTTCCGCGCTCATGGTAACGATACTTTTGATCTCATGGCCTGGTATGTAGATAATGTTCATATCTACGAAGCAGCTGGTGGAGATGATCCTGTCGCATTACCATTCACCGAAGACTGGGAAAGCGGAGATTTTTCAACCAATGGTTGGAGTTTTGAGAATGCTCCCGGTAACTGGGAGGTCTGGGATGTAATGGGTAATCCCGGAAATTCAGCTCGTTTTGCCGGTTTCCCTGATCAGTTCGGTTATGATTTTGCTCTTGTATCACCTGTTTTAAATGCTGGTGATGCCACCAATGTAACCCTTGATTTTGATTTTATCGCTCGTCTCGCAACGCAGTATTATACTGAATATTTTGACCTGGAGGTACGTACAACAGGTGGAGATTGGATAGAACTCGTTTCCTACAATTATGATACACCTGGAGCTTTTGATGATTGGGATGCCCAAACATTTGATCTCACTCCTTATGTTCTTGGTGCTGATTTCCAGATCTGTTTCCGCGCTCATGGCAACGATACCTTTGATCTCATGGCCTGGTATGTGGATAATGTTCATATCTACGAAGCAGCTGCACCGCAATTTGCATCAATTTATGGTCATATACTATCTGAAAATGATCAAAGTCCGATAACTAATGCAACTGTAGTTTTAGATACTCTTGGTTGTGTAAGTTTCTGCGAAGGAGGAGAAGGTACAGAACTCTATGGCTATTGCTGGAGTATGCTTGACCCAGGGACATATAACATAATGGTTTCAGCGGAAGGATATGAAAATTATTCTGAAACTATTGAATTATCAGGAGATATGGAGCTTCATCATGATATCTTTATGTCAAAAATTATCGATAATCCAAATCCTGAAAATCTTAATGGTCAGATCGTTGGGATAGATAGTGTTGAACTTACATGGGATGCCTGTGAGGACTATGCTGGTCAGGAATTGGCATATGATAATGGAACGGATGAGATGAGACTTGATTTTCAGAGTCCAACCAACATGATGATTCTAGCCAACGCTTTTGTAATGCCGGAAAATGGTCATGTGGATCGTCTCTCTTATTATATAGATCCTCAATTGAGTATGAGCTATTTATCACATCGTGCAGAGTTCTTTATTATTGGGGAATCTAACGGATTACCGGATTATACCAATGTATTATCAGACCGAGTAATAATTAATGAGTTTTCTGATGACTTAGTTATTGATGCTTTCTGGCTGAATATACCTGCTGAGGTTGAGTTAAATGCCGGTGAGCTTTTCTATGTCTGTGTCATGTGGTATCAAGAAGATTCGGAGGCTGATTATTTTACCTTGGGTGCAGATGTAGATTCCGGTGTTGATGAAAATTCCTGGATGACTATAGACGGTGAAAATTGGATGCCAATGACTGGCCAATATGGTGTTGATTTCATGATTCGTTGTGAGGTTATCCCCCAAACTCAAAGAGATTTAATAGGTTACAATGTCTATCGCGATTTGGAATTGATAAACGATGTGATTGTCTCTGAAACAGTGTTTATCGATTCAGATATTCCTCAAGGCACGTATTCTTATACTGTTACCGCATGTTATGATGATGAGGAATCTGGGCAGTCACAGGCTGTGGATATAGAGGTTGGATATCTGCCAGTACCAGAAAGTTTTGATTTTCAATTACTTTATGATGATGATTTAAATCATTATGCTGTTGAATTTAGCTGGTATGTAGACAATAACCTTTTTGACCTTGAAGGCTATAATGTTTACCGAGATGGGATTCAATTAAATACAACATTGCTACCAACATATCCTACAAACATATCTGACATAACGATAGAGAATACACAAACCTATAATTATACGATAGAAGCTGTTTATGCAGAAGGTGTGTCAGAAATGTCAATAGGCGATTCTATTACTGTTTTATTACCTCCCGAGGTATTTATTGCACAACCCGGTGACAGTCAGATTCTTTTCAGTTGGGATACCCCATATATCCCTGCAGAATCAGATTTCACCATAACCGGATACAATTTGTATAAGGATGGAGAACAGGTTAACACTCCTTTGATCACTGAAAACGATTACCTTTTGGATATTGAAGAACCGAGTCAGTTTAGCGATTATTATATTGAAACACAATATGATTACGGCTTGTCAATTGGATCGTACATTCTCAATCTGAATGTAGAGCTGGATATATTAGCCTCTCCTGCTTCTTTTTCATGCTCAGGTGATACTCTTGAAGCTGACCTTCAGTGGGAACATCCTGCTGCTACCGGGTTGTTACTTAAATCTGATAACGATCAAAAACAGGCTGCTTTCGGTTATGAAAATCTTGATTCTTTCATTGCCATGACGCAATTTAGTTATGATTATTTTGCGGAACAGGAGAATATGGCTATTGATAAAATCGCTTTCATGCCAGCTGTAGACGCTGATTATGTAGTACAGTTGTGGTTTGCCAATATCGAAAATCCCGATTGTTACAATATCCTATCCCAGACAGAGGTGCTTGATGTAGTTGTGGATCAATGGAATGTCGTTGATATTGAGGATTTCAATCCCCAACAACAACAGTGCAATTTACGATTGGCTGTTAAATGCTCGAATTATTCAGATATGCCACTTTATTATGATAATGGGCCATCAGTAGGTAATGCTGATTTGATAAACCTTAATGGTAGTATTACTGATCTTGGTGAAGAACAAATTGATGCTAACTGGATGATAAGAGGTTTGATGATCAATACGGAAAATCATTTAACCGAAGTAGAGGGTTACAATATTTACAGAGATGACGAGCTTGTAACAACGCTATCTGCTGCAGATATATCATATTGTGACAGTAACTTGACTGCTGGAGATTATCAATATAAGATTTCTACAAAATATAACTTCCTTGGTATTATCGGTCTGGAATCAATTTATAGTGAAACGATAGCGATTACAGTGTTGGATCGCTTAATGGCTCCAGAAAACCTCTCGGTAGATTCAGCTCTTGGACGGATTACCTGGGAGAATCCAACAGAAAGCACTTTACGTGAACTTACAGGCTATAACGTATATCTGGATAATGTCTTTATTGATACAATTACTGATACGATGTATCAATATAACAATCTTATCAATGGAGAGAATTATCTTGCATCTGTAGAAGCTGTTTATTCCAGTGGAGTCTCTGTTCCTGCAGAAATTGATTTCCAATATGATGGAACTTCAACAGATGATATCCCAGAATTTGTAACGAAACTGAACGGTAATTATCCGAATCCGTTCAATCCACAAACAGAGATTAGATTCTCTATTGCCCAAACTGATGATGTTGAGATTCAAATATTTAATATCAAAGGACAGCATGTAAAAACGTTATGTAATAATGAATTTGCAGCCGGAAATCATTCCCTGACCTGGTTTGGAGATAATGAAAATGGAAATGCTGTTGCAAGTGGTGTTTATTTCTATACCTTCAAAACGGGTGAATACACTTCAACAGCCAAAATGATATTAATGAAGTAGTTGCTTTCTTCATGATAAAATCAGCTCTGTGACCCTCAATAGAAAAGAGCTTGATTTAAAAAAAAAGATAAGCGGAGACAGGTATATACCTGCCTCCGTTTATCATATTTCTAAATGGTAAATCAGTATTTAAATTACATACTGAAAAATTATTTTATAACAAGATTGGTTTCTGTTTTGCTTAATTCAGTTCCGAGGCTGTAATGAAAAAAGAAAAAAAAACAAAAAAAAACCAGGTAAGAATCCTTTTGGATAAATCCCGTGAATTCGGGATGGCATCGAAATTTTCACAGAGTGTAGAGTATGCTCAGGCAGCGGTAGATTTAGCTATCCAAGCTGATGACAAGCTATTAGAAGCAGAAGCTTATTATAATATTGGATTGATGAGCGGCTATTTGAATCAATATGATGTCTCTTTAGAATATCAATTGAAAGCATTAAAAATTCATGAAGCCCAAAAGATGTCCAGGATGATAGCTGAAGACTGGAATAACATCGGTTATGTGTATCTTCAGCTTAAAGAATATGACCGTGCTTTAGAGAGCTATCGAAAGTCCATAAGTAATAATCCTGATTCTCCAAGACCCTACACCAATATGTCGATCATATACAAAAATCTGAATAAGTATGAAGAAGCGTTGGAATCTGCCGATAAAGCAAGAGCTATAGCAATCAGGATTGATAATAATCGCAGTATAGTTTTAGCTGATTTAAATATCGCAGAAATATTAAAACATCTCAAACAATATGATAAAGCTTTATCCTCTCTTTATGAAGCAGAAGAAAAACTTAAGAATGATGAGCCTGAGTTACTGCTTGCTATAACACTTGATAGGGCAGAGGTATATCTTTTCCAGGGAAATATCAATAAATCCCTTGATTTAATGAGATCTTTAGAAACTGATATAGAGGCTCATGAAAATAAAAACCTGTTGGTAAAACTCTATAAACTTATCTCAAATGCCTATAAATCTAATGGTGATTTTGAGAAAGCATTGAGTTATATGGAGAAATCTATCGATGGGGAACGTAAAATTTTCGACAGGGATATGATGGAGAAAGTGATAGAAATCCAATCCCGCTATGAGTTAGAGATAAAGGAATTACGAGCACGTGAGATGACGGAACGGGCAGCTAAACTAGCATCACTGGCTGTGATGTCGGGAGGAATAACCCACGAGATTAACCAACCTTTGTGTGCTATTAAAGTAACTGCAGAAAGCATGATGATGTGGAATGAGAATAATCCCTATCTTTTGCCACATAATTTTCCTCAACGCCTGGATATGATAATATCATCATCAAATAGAATTTACGATATAATCCAACATATGCGATCATTCTGGCAAACAGAGGATCGTGAAGGTAGTGAAATATGCGAAATAAGTGCTGCTGTTGAAAGTGCATTAGCTCTTAATGGAAAGCAATTACTTGCTCATCTTATCAATACCAAAATCGATAAATCCGAGTCAGAGATTTTTATCAATATTCGAAAGATACATCTGGAGCAGATTATCATCAACCTGATAGTAAATGCCATGCATGCATTGGATGAGATTGATAAGAACATAAAAGAAATTAACATCTCAATCTCAGCAGAGGATGGATTAGCATATCTTGCTATATCAGATAACGGACCTGGTATTGATAAATGTATGATCAACCAGATTTTTGATCCATTCTTCTCCACCAAAACCCAGGGTAAGGGTATGGGACTTGGGTTGGCTATTGTTAAAAATTACTGCGATTTGTATAATGGAAAGATTGCGGTGTCTAACAATATAGATGGTGGAGCCTGTTTTTTACTGACATTCCCACTGCAGAAGGAGAGCTAAATGAGAATTTTACTGATAGATGATGATCAGGCTGTTAGACAGTCTATTTGTGATTTTTTAACCTACGAACTTGGGCATGAAGTAATTGTCTGTGAATCAGTTGATAAAGCAGAAGGTCGGATCAATAGTGATTCATTTCCCCTGGTGGTATCTGATATTTTGATGACTGGTAAGAATGGGATAGATCTGGTTAAGGATATCAAAGGTAGAGAGGATGGCGTTTTTACTGAGATAATTCTGCTTACCGGCTATGCAAATACAGATCTGGCAATTGAAGCATTAAGAGCAGGCGCATTTGATTTCTTAAAAAAACCGATAAATATCAGACAGCTGGCAGAAACAGTTCGCAAAGTTCAAATAAAGCAGGAAACTATCCGCAGCAATCCTGAAGCTGTGATAGAGAATAATTTTCAACAGGAGGAATCATCCAAATTAGGAGTCTATCAGGATGTGCCTGGTATAGGTAGGATTGCATTTTTCTGCGAAAAAATGAAGAAAAATCTGAACCTGGCTTTCAAACTCTACCATGATAGATCAATCGCTACATTGATTCAGGGTGAGACAGGTACTGGAAAAGAGATCTTTGCTCGGTTGATTCATAATGGTGATCATGTGGATGACAGACCCTTTATCTCGGTTAATTGTTCTGCAATACCAGAGTCTTTATTTGAAAGTGAGTTATTTGGATATGAAGCAGGGAGTTTCACTGGTGCTCTGAAACAGGGAAAAGCTGGGAAATTTGAGATGGCCAACGGAGGAACAATATTCCTTGATGAAATAGGTGATATGCCTTTGATGCTACAACCGAAAATCCTTAAAGTTCTTCAGGATAAAGAGTTGTCTCGAATTGGCTCACATCTGACCAAGAAACTGGATGTGCGTGTTATTTGTGCTACAAATAGAGATCTAAATAAAGATGTTGGAGAGAATAAATTCAGAGCAGATTTGTATTATCGAATTAATAACGCGAAGATAAATCTTCCTTCTTTAAGAGAAAGAAGGGATGAGATTGTTCCGCTGACTAAATTTTTCTTGAAAGAGATGTGTCTTAGCAGAAAACGTAATATACCCGCTATTTCTGTTGATACCTATTCTTCTTTGCAAAACTACAATTGGCCAGGTAATGTTAGACAGCTATCCAATGCTATTTCCAGGGTGTTATTGTTAAATCAGGGAGAGATTATTTCACCGGCAAGTTTTGATTTTCTGGCTGATGGTAAATCTGTAGCAGCTGGCTACACTAACAGGGTTTTCAGCTTTGAAATTCCAACCCAGACAGTTAGTCTTTACGATGTGGAAGAGCTCTTTGTAAGGCATGTTTTGATGTTAATGGATGGGAATAAATCCAAAACTGCTCAATTCCTTCAAATATCACAAAATAAATTGCGCAGAATGCTTAAAGAGATGTGATAATCCAAAATGAATAGAATTTAATTACCGGAATATTCAATGTGAATTCAGGGCGTAATAATGATGAAGAAGATGAAGTTGCTGAAATGATGTAAGTATCTGAAATAAAAAGACTTAAAAAATATTTTAAAATATTGTACCTCTGGGTTATCTCGTGCATCTTGTTTGGTAAATAATGATAAACAGGATGAACGATGTGTAAGATAATGATTATTGATGACAACCAGTTTACACTAACTGGCGTCAGCGAGGCTTTGGAATTAAATGGATATAACAACAGGGCATATAGAGATCCTATCGAGGCGATCAAAGCTTATAAGAGAAATCCCTGTGATATTGTGATAAGTGATTACAAAATGCCATTAATGGATGGCTTTGAGATAGTCGGACTGGTCAAGGATCTCAACCCTGATGTTTCATTTATTGTTTACACCGGGTATCCAGATAAAGAATTTCTTTCCAAAGCTGATGAATATCAGGTTCTCACTTTTTCCAAGCCTCTTGAGTTGAGAGAACTTGTAAGGTGTATCGATGCTATCCTGTTAAAAAAGGGAGAAAAAAATGTTACGTAAGAATTTGGTTATAATGGTATTTATGCTGTTACCTTTGATTCTTTTATCACAGGTTATCTGGCAGGAAGAATTTGCCTATGGCGAAGAGTATTGGGATATCTTTAACCCCTGGGTTGTTGATGGAAACTGGAATTTATCCTATAATTGCAATAGTATGAAATTTGCAGGTTATCCCCAGGTTAATGATTTTAATATGACAGCTTGTTCACCTGTTCTCACTATTCCTGAGGAAGGAGCAGTATTGGATATCAGCCATACATTTTATGATGCAGATATTGATGAAGGTGAGTTACTGGAAATTTTAATTAAAGATAACGATTCCGAAACAACGATATGGTCTTGGGATACAGACGAAAATGATGACTGGGGAACAGGAGAATCAAATATTCTTACCCTTGATGTATCACCCTGGGCTGGTGATTCGGTTCGTGTTTTACTTCGTATAAGCGGTGCATCAACCGAAAATGTCTTTACCTGGAAAATCCTTGGTTTAACCTTGCGATATGACTATACTAATAATCTTATGATCTCTGATGTTGTCAAACCAGCCTCTGTAAAATCAGGTGATACAGTAGATTGGATGGTGAAAATACTTAATGCAGGAACAGAATCTGTTGATCTTGGGCGGGTAAGTATTACTGATTCACTTCAACAGGTTATTGGACAGATAGAGGTTTTGGAAACACTGAATCTACTTGAAAGTACCTGGGTGACAATTCCAGTAGAAATGAACATGGAACCAGGCGATATGATGATAAATATAAACATTGCATGTGATGATGAGAATTTAGAAGACAATCAACAAACAGTTGAATTTATGCTTCATCCTGCTGAGTCAGATAGGATTTTTGTTGGTGATGAATCGACTACCTGTGATGATATGGGATATCTGCCCATGCATGTTGGTAGAGAGAACTGCATCTCTCAACAGCTCTACTATACAGAAGAAATGGGAACA
>CAYYLA010000001.1:9564-37559 GCA_964441785.1 uncultured Candidatus Cloacimonadota bacterium
GGTGGCATGATCCAATCTATCAGATTTTATCCTGAATATGATATTGATTGTATCGAAATTCCATTACAAGTTTGGATAGGAGAAACCGATCTGCAGATATTGGAAAATGCATCGATACCCGTAAGTGAACAACAGCTTGTTTATGATGACAATGTATCAGTCTACAGCGATTCTGATATCCTTGAAATCTACTTTGATCAGCCATACTATTACACAGGTAAAAATTTGGTAGTTACGGTATTTCGTGATGATGATGAAATCTTTGGTAATTTTATCAATGCACCTTGTGTTTTTCGATATAATATTGATTTTGATGTGTTTAGGAGTACAAGCTTTTATGCTCATTACGAAAGTGATATAAATCCTGATGACTATCCTCAGGGTTGTATAAGCGAAGAGTATCCTCAAACAGAATTTATGATATATCGTAATAACAATGCTCAACTTTGTGGATCTATTTTGGATGATCAGGCTAATCCTATCCACGCTGCTTTGATCTCTATCCCGGAACTAAATATTGAGGTGTTAAGTGATGAGAGTGGTTCCTACAATTTGCCATGGGTCTGGCAGGGTGAGTATGATATCGAAATCAGTAAAAAAGGTTGGGAATCTACAACCGAAATTATTACAATTGAACCCGGCTCAAATGATTTTGATTATGTTCTTGAACCAATAACCTCTTTGGAAATTACAGGTTCCCTTGTAGCTACAGATACCGGAGCAGATATAGCTAATGCAACTGTTTTGCTAACCAACGAAACGGGCTCTGACATCTGTTACTCCAATGACGAAGGTGATTTTGCTTTTTCAGGGATTGTTCCTCAGTCATCATATGAGATAAAGATTGTAAGTCAGGGTTATCAACATTATGAAAATGAATTAAATATTGCAGATCAGAATCTTGACCTTGGTACAATTATGTTGAATGAACTTACCGCATCACCTGCTGATGTTGATGTCGATTATCAGGATGATGAAGCCGATATCTGTTGGTCTCAATCAATTAATAATATTACAGAGACAATAACCGAAGGATTTGAATGTGATTCTATTCCTTATGGTTGGCAGCGTGTTATCACCAATTATGATTTACCAACCTTTCCTATGGGACCTACCTGGAATGCTACAGCCTATTCCAACGATAATTTCGAGCCTTTTGACAATAAACATATGGGACTATGGTGGTCTGATTTCCATCAGGATGAATGGTTGATTTCTCCACGATTCCAATGTGGAATGAACACCCTGCTACAGTTCTGGTCAGTTGTCTACGAGGGTTCTGATTATGATGATCATTTCAAGGTTGAAGTGAGTTGTGATTATGGAAATAGTTGGACCACAGTATGGGATGCAACAGCTCTAGATGGTAATGGCTGGAATTTCTATGATTATCCCTATTTTGTTGATCTTGATCAATTTGCCGGTGAACATATAAATATTGCTTTCCATGCTCAAGAACCAGATGGTTTCCCGGTTACCCAACCTAATGGTGGATTGTTCCATATCTGGTTAATCGATAATATTTCAATATATTCTCAAGGTGAAGTGGTCAGATTTAATGATAATCCAACCAGCAATGAGATCCAACCGGAAATTCAATCTTGGTCTTCAGTATCTATCACCAAAAATGATCCAATGTTGCCACAAATATCACGTTTTAGTAATAATACTCGAGAATTCTGCAGTTATAATCTATACCGATTAAGAGCTGGTATGGAGGATGACCATAGTGATTGGGAATTGATAGGTAATACAGGAAATACCTCATGGGCTGATAATACCTGGGCTGCTGTAGATTTTGGTCTTTATCGCTATGCAGTAACAGGGGTTTATTCTAATGCATTAGAATCATTACCTGCATTTTCAGCGATTATAAATCATCATTATGATGGGGCTGTTTATGGTGTTGTCACTGATGCAGAATCAGGTTATCCGATTGAAAATGTTAGCGTTAGATGTGGAGAATATTTCACAGAAACTAATGCAGGAGGTTATTACCAACTTTGTGTTGAACCTTCTCAATACAATCTGGAATTGTATCACCCCGATTATTTTCACTCTCTGGATAACTTTTTCTCAATCGAATCGAATAGTAGTTTGGAACTCAACTATAGTTTAAATGAAGCAGAGATGGCCTTTTTTGATGATTTTGAAAGCTATAATGCTTTCAGCTTGGATTTTGAGCCCTGGATAAATTGCGATTATGATTATGATGATACTATCGGCTTAATAGAGATTTACTTTGAACATAATGGTTCACCGATGTCCTTTATGGTTTTTGATCCTTCGATGACAGAACCTGCTATTGATGGAATATCGGGGGTTGAACCTCTTTCTGGAAATCAATATTTGCTCTGTTGGCAGGCAATGTACACCGAAATTAACAACAACTGGTTGATATCTCCAACAATTGAAATAGATGATAATTGCTATGTCGAATTTTGGGCTCGTACACTGCTGTATTGCGACAATGCTGCCCAGTTCCGTGTTGGTGTCTCTACAGATGGTCGATTACCAGAAGATTTCACTTTCTATGATGATGGCCAATATCAGTCTGTTGAAGGTGAATGGATCAGGATGCATTATGATTTATCTCAATACATTGGACAGGAGATTTCGATTGCAATTCAGTCAAATTATCAAGGTCATCGTGCTTTAATGTTGGATGATTTTGCGATAATTAAAAAGGCTGAAATCAGTGCTAGTAATAATGAAATGATTCCGGAGAAGATGGCGATAGCAGGTAATTATCCAAACCCATTCAATCCAGAAACTAGAATCGATTTTTATAACTCAAATGATAATAAAAATGTGATGTTGGACATCTACAATATTAAGGGTCAGAAAGTAAAAACCTTAATAAATGGCAAAATGGCAGCAGGCTATCACTCGGTAATCTGGGATGGTAAAGATGATGCTGGTAATATAGTCAGCTCCGGTGTTTATTTCTGTCGAATCGAATCGACTGGCGAAATCGGAACAAGAAAAATGATGCTTCTGAAATAGGAGGATTTATATTGGGAATTGCTATCCTGCCTTAATACATTATGATTGGATTAATGTACAGAAGGGGATAGCAATTCCTGAAATTTATTATGGATAGTAAAATAATACTTATCATAGAGGATGAAATTCTCATTGCTTTCGATATTCAAGAATCCTTGAAGATGTCTGGATTTAAGCATATATTTATATTAACAAACTCAGTAGATGCAATCAGAATAGCTTCGGAGATCAAACCAGATATCATTATATCCGATATCAATATTGATGGTGATCTGGATGGTATTGATACGATCAGGTGTATCAGAGAACATGTAGATTCACATGTGATTTTTATGACAGCTAACAATTGTGATGATTGTCGTAGAAGAGCATCGGAGCAAGGGATGTTGGGCTATTTCTTAAAACCACTGCATGTTCCGGAACTTTGCAATTTTGTATTGGGTTTATTTTGATCTTACTTCACCAGTATATCCGCAGGTTGAAAATTATTTTATCACAATATAATAAATGTCTAACCTTTGATATTTAAAGCGAATCTAAGCTATTATAGACAGTTTAACTTCTACTGAAAGACTCTTGTTGATTATTCAAATTATAATCGCTCAATTCAGGTTAAAAGTCTCCTGTAAAAATCTGATTCTTAATTGTTCAACGTTTGTTTTAGTTTTTGGATAGCCGTTGCTTTATCAAATTTAAGGATTTCGGAACGCATCCGATAATTTCTCTCTAGTTCTTCATCAGAAAAGAAGAGTTCGTCTCTTCTCGTACCACTTTCTCGAACATTTATGGCAGGGAAGATTCGTTCATCTGCCAAATCACGATCTAGTATGATTTCGCAATTACCCGTCCCCTTAAACTCTTGAAAAATCACATCATCCAATCGCGAACCTGTGTCCTTAAGTATGGTTGCTAATATTGAACAGGATCCACCTTCTTCGGTGTTTCGTGCTAATCCAAACAATTTCCGGGGAACACTCATTGCTTGTGCTCCTAATCCACCTGACAGGGTTCTTCCTCTTGAATGGTTGTCGTTAAGGTTATAAGCTCGACTTAATCGGGTTAAACTATCAATCAGTATAACAATATCATTGCCGCATTCAACCTCGGTTTTTATGTGATTTATCAGTAAGCTGGACAGGATGATATGGGACTTTGTTCCCTTATCTAATGAACTGTGATATATCAAAGCATCTGTGCTTCGTTTAAAAGCGGTAACCTCTTCTGGTCGCTCATCTATCAGAAGAACAATTACTCTCAAATGGGGATCCAATTCTGCTAATCCATTGGCAATATCGGTTAATATCGTTGTTTTGCCAGATCGAGGAGGTGAAACAATTAAACCTCTGGTGCCTTTTCCAACCGGTGCAAATCTGTCAATTATGCGTAGTGAATCACTTTGAGATTGTGAAAAATCAAATCGTGATTGAGGGTTGAGAGGCGTAAGTTTATCAAAATTATCTCTATTGGCAAATGCCTCAGGTTTTCTTCCTGCAATGGATAAAATTGTCTCTATCGAGCCATTATTGATAGTGCATGTAATTCTTGTACCACTTACAAGCTTGTATCTTGAGATAAAACGCCTTGGTATGATTATATTGAAGGAATTTTTATCAAATGGGATTTCCCATAAGCGTGGTTCATGATTTCGGGCGATATTTATGATGCCAGTAACTTTATTTTTTTTCATATCTCAATAAATCCTTTTGCTTCTATTGCGTCAAGCATTCATACCATGTGATGTTGTAAAGAAATAAAGCGGAGGTGTAACTTAAATTACAACAAAATCGAAAGTGAAATGCCTGGGTTTGATATAAATAATTGTTCTGTATGTAAATAGCTCTTTACAGTAAAAGGGAATAAATTTTGCTTTACCAATAATAAAAGAAAAATTCATCTGGAGATGATGATGGATAAACGTATTCAAGAAATATGGGATAAGATCCCGGGATTATCTGATAAAGAGAGATTCAATGAGTTAGTAAACACTGCTAATTATGCTTGGAGAATCAACGAACTTAAAAGTAGTGAGGAATTGCTGGCTGAAGCGAAGAAGACCGATTCGTTGCAAAACAATAAAGAAAACCTTGCTAAAATTCTTGGGATTGAAGCAAAAATTGCTTACTCCAGAAATATGCTTGATCAGGCCTTGGAAAAATCCATTGAAGCTTTAAATATCTATGGTAATACTGGAAATCCATTGGATGCTTCCAGAATTTTGAACAATATCGGTGTTTTTTATTCTGTTATAGAACTAAATGACAAAGCGTTGGAGTATTTTCTTGAGAGTAATAAACGTAATCCTGACGATCCATTGCCTTTGAGTAATGCTGGAGAGATATATGAACGAAAGGGAAATTTTACCAGAGCATTGGATCTATTTTTGCAAGCGCTTGATTTATCCAAAAAACAGGAAAATAAGTCATTAGGTACGATCTGTACTAATCTTGGTAGTGTATATTATGATCTCCAAGAGATAGAAAAGGGTCGGGAATTTTATAAGCTTGGATTGAAGGAGAATCTGGATAAAGGCTTAAAAACAGGAATTATCATGGCCTGGCTGGGTTTGGGTCGTTATCATTACTTTAACGATGATTACGATAACACTCTTGAATTCTATAATAAGGCGATGACTCTGGCAGAAGAGGTTGATAATGATGAGTATACTGGTTTCTGTTTCAAACGCTATATAGAGTTATATGAGAAACAGGAGGATTTTGAAAATCTAAGTATCTATCTTCGTAAACAGCTTGAATTAAGAGAAAAAGTTTTCTTTAGTAAAGTAACGCGTCGTTTTATGGAGATTGAAACTGCGATCAAAAGTGAAAAGAAAGAGTTGGAAGCGAAACAGATGGTTGAGAAAAGTGCACGATTAGCCTCCATTGGGGTGATGGCAGCCGGGATAACACACGAAATTAATCAGCCTCTAAGTGCTATAAAGGTTTGTTCCGACAGTATGCAATTCTGGGATAAGCGCAATCCTGGTAATATACCGGATCACTTCAAACTGGAACTTAAACAGATCTCCAGAGGTGTGGATAGGATCGATGAAATTATCAGACATATGAGATCCTTCTGGGTTACTCCTGATTTGCAGGTAACAGATTTACTTAATCTTAATGATATTATTACATACGCTCTCAGTCTTATTGAAAGACAGATACGTTCTCATGGAATTGAATTGCGCCTTAATCTGTGCAATGATATCCCTATGGTTCGAGTAAATCAAACCCATGCTGAACAAATTGTTATTAATCTGGTAACTAATTCTATGCATTCATTGGATGAAATTGATCGTGAGGAGAAATACATAACCTTGACGACTATTTGCAGGGATAATAAAATTTATTTTAATGTGGAAGATAATGGGAAGGGTATTCCCCAGGAGTATATCAGCCAGATTTTTGATCCTTTTTACTCAACCCGAAAACCGGGTAAGGGTATGGGCTTGGGACTTGCAATTGTCAAACAGTACCTGGATGAGATGAATGGTAAGATAGAGGTTATAAATCGTGAAAAAGGGGTCGTGTTTAAAATGACACTTCCACCAGCAGGAATTAGAGAATGAGAATATTATTAGTAGATGATGATCCCCTCAGCAGGGAATCGATTTCAAGTTTTTTACAGAATTATCTTAATCATGATGTTGTAGAAGCAGAGAATAGCAAAATAGGTTATGAGTATTATGAGAAGTCGTTCTTTCCCATCATTATTTCGGATATAAGAATGCCGGGTATGTCTGGTATCGGGTTATTGGAAAAGATTAAAGAACATCCCAGGGGTAGTAGTACCGAAATGGTTATGATTACAGGTTTTGGAGATGTGAAAACCAGTATTCAGGCATTACGTAAGGGCGCTTTTGATTATATGCTCAAACCCATTGATGTTGAAGAACTTTCGCTGATCATTGATAAAATTTCTGAAAAACAACGACTCGTTGCCGAAAATGACGATCTTAAAAAGGATCTCGATAATAAGATCAAGGAATCGACTAAAGAATTGGAGCATAAACTGAAACAATATCAATCTGCTTATTCCGAAGTAATGGGACTGGGTCCGGTAGGTATTTTCTCGGACCAGATTAAGCGGATTGAATCATTATGTGAGAAATTTCATAAGGATCGTGATATTCCTGTATTGATTGAAGGAGAAACAGGAACAGGGAAAGAAGTTTTCAGCCATATGATTCACTATTTTAAGAATCGGGATCAAGAGCAGGGGCCATTGATAACATTGAATTGTTCTGCTATTTCACCTACATTATTCGAAAGTGAATTATTCGGTTATGATGAAGGTGCATTTACTGGTGCGAGAAAAAAAGGTGCACCGGGAAAATTGGAACTTGCTCAGGGGGGCACACTGTTTCTGGATGAAATCGGTGATCTGCCTTTGAGTATGCAACCAAAGCTTTTGCGTGTGCTTCAAGATAAAACCATGTACCGTATCAGTGGAACAAAACCTGTTAATCTGGATGTGAGATTTATTTTTGCTACGAATCATGACCTACAGAAGAAGATAAAAGAAGGTACCTTCAGAAAAGACTTATATTACAGGATTAATACCGGATCAATCTATCTCCCTCCTCTGAGGAAACGCAGGGATGATATTATCCCTCTTGCCAATATGTTCCTGTCTCATTTTACTAAAATTAAAGGTAGTAAACCCCGAATCCTTTCTAAAGATGCTGTAACATATCTGGAAGAATATAACTGGCCTGGAAATGTAAGAGAATTAAAAAATGCAATTGAACGACTGATATTGCTGACGGATGATTCACATATTAATAAGGATCACCTGAAATTCCTATCCAATAATGAGGAACTGGACGATATAGATGAACGAAGCCTGGTTTTACATTTCCCTCATGATGGGCTGGATTTTAAAGAAATAGAACTGGCTGTTTTTAGAAAAGTTCTTTATTTAGTGGGAGATAATAAATCCAAGGCAGCGCAATTTCTGAATATCTCGCGAAACACCATCTATAACAAATTGAAGGAAGAGGATAATTGATCAAATTTTGGGCATGATATTCATTTATTAGACAAAATAAATAATTTTGTCACATCTGAGATTTTTTGAAACATGATGTAACTCTTTTAATGGCAAATAGATGTCTTTGAATTAATATTTTCTTTTATCACTTGGAACAAGTCTTGTTTATAAATTATCATGAGGGATGTTATGAAAACAAAAATCATGATAGTAGATGATAATATTTTAAGCTTAGACAGTATCTATCTGTCGCTAAAAAGCCATGGCTTTGTCGTAAGCACATTTTCATCACCATTAAAAGCATTAAGTGCTTTTGCCAATGAGCGTTTTGATGCGGTATTGAGTGATTACTACATGCCGGAGATGCGCGGAGATGAGCTGTTAAACAAGATCAAGAGTATCGATCCAGATGTGAAGACATTCCTTTTTTCCGGTTATATTTCATCCAGCATTATGGAAAATCTGGATCTCGAGATAGCTGGAACTTTCCTGAAAAAACCCCTTGATATAACACAAATTATCATGGCTCTGGAAGATTGATTCTCTTGCTTCCATAAATTCAATTGTCAAAACCTGATCCAAAAGTAAAATATGTCTGAGGTTAATATGCAAACAAAGGATAGTGATTTAGTTAGAAAATTAGCAGAAACGTCAGGTAGAGAGCGTATAGATGTTTTGCTGGAATTATCACATCATAACTGGGAAACAGGTAAATTGATCCAGGCTTGGGATTATGTACAGGAAGCGCAATTTCTTTCGGAAGAATCAGGATATGAGATGGGGGTTGGTCAGGCACATGGGTGTAAGGCGAAGATCCATTATTCAGGGAACAAGATTGATCAGGCTTTAGAAGAGGGGTTTATTGCCCTCAGTATTTTCAGGAAAATCAATGATAAAATCGGTTTATCAACTGTTATGAATAACCTCGGTGTTTTTCATTCTGCTATGGGTATGAAAAAAAGGTCCTTGGATTATTATCATCAAAGTAATGAGCTGGATCCTGATAATGTGTTTGCAATTAATAATATAGGCGAGATTCTTGAAGAAGATGGTAAGGTTGACGAAGCTCTTGCTTATTATTTGAAAACAAGAGATATGGCAGAAAATATGAAATCAAACCGAGTTTTATGTCTCGTTCATCACAATCTCGGTCGGATTTATACGGTTTTCGAGGATTACGAAAAAGCATTGAAAATGTTTGATATCGCTTTGAAATGGAGTATTGAACTTAATCTTAATTATGATTTTATTAACACGAATATCGGTATAGGTGAGATTCATCGTATTTATGGGGATTTTGATAAAGCACAGGAGTTCCTGCTGATAGCATTGAAAAAAGCAGATACAATAGATAATGATGAATATCGTAGCTTCTGTTATACCAGCCTCATTAAACTCTACAAAGCATCAAAAAATGTTAATGAACAGAATAAATATCTTGAACTTCAACTTGAGGTTAACAAACGATTATATTCGGGTAAAGTAACCGATAAACTTGTTCAATTGGAGGCTGCTTATAATCTGGAGAAGAAGGATCTTGAATCCAGAAAACTGATAGAACAGAGTGCAAAACTCGCCTCAATCGGTGTAATGGCAGCCGGGATTACCCATGAGATTAATCAACCACTTAATGCTATCAAAGTAAGTGCTGATAGTATTCTCTTCTGGGATAAACGTAATAAGGGCGTTATCCCCGATCTTTTTATCAAAGAATTGAACAATATATCAAAAGGTGCGCTTCGTATCGATGAAATCATTCAACACATGCGATCATTCTGGATTACGCCAGACTTTCATGTAGAATCTGTTATTGACGTTAATGATGCTGTTGAAAGTGGCCTTTCTCTCTTAAAAAGACAGATAAGTGCCCATGGGATAAATCTGCGTAAATATCTTGCACAGGAAAAATTATTGATTAAAGCTGATATGATCTATCTTGAACAGATTGTTATAAATCTGGTTACTAATTCTATTACTGCCTTGGATAAAACCGGGAAATCTGATAAATATGTGGCAATCTTAACATCTCTTGTTAATAATAATGTTCATATCGTTTTCAGGGATAATGGAACCGGAATTTCTACTGAAAAATTGGAGCAACTATATGATCCTTTTTATTCAACCAGTGCGCCGGGAAATGGCATGGGCCTGGGTTTAGCTATTGTTAAATACTATCTGGATAGATGTTCGGGCAGGATTGTGGCTGAAAATAATGAAGAGGGCGGCGCTACTTTTAAATTGATTTTTCCCTTAACTAACTGATTTGTTGAAATTTGAGGCATAATTTTTTTTTACTGCAAATAATTTGAGCAATAATAATTTTGTAATATTTTTGTCGGTATCAACAATCATGAGGTTATTATAGCTAACCTGATATAATCAAGGTAAATAACTGATATCCATTAAGCGAACAAATAATTATTTTATTATAGTGGAACTGAATCTGCAATAATATTGTTAGATTTTGATATTGCTAATCCCTATTGCAGCATGAATCTTAAGTAAAATGTCTATTATGACGAAATTAATAAATATGTGTTTTAAAGAGAGAGGAAATTAAAGGAGGATTTATGAAGTTGAGAATGTTTTTGTTACTTCTCATTTTATCTTTTTCAATCGCAATCTGGGGTAATCTGATGGTGATGGAAGAAGATTTTGAGGATGGTATTCCTGAGGGTTGGACACAGGAATATGTAAGTGGAACCGTCGATTGGATAACAAGTTATGGAGGTCATCAGGCAAATCCTGAAGCACCTCATTCAGGAAATAACAACCTGTTTTTCTTTAATGAAGACACAACACCCAATACCACACGAATACTAACACCTGCATTTGATTTAAATCCAGAATCAATCACCGTGATGAGTTTCTGGTATACCGCAGATGCCTGGGTTGGATATCAGGATGAATTGAGGGTTTATTATCGAATTGGTGATGGTGAATGGCAAGTTCTGGGCGAATATCTGGATGATGTATCTGATTGGACACAGGTCTCTTACACTCTTCCGGAAGCAGGTGATGATATGCAGTTCTGTTTTGAAGGAACTGCGGTTTGGGGTTATGGATTATGCCTTGATGATGTTGTTGTAATGGATGATGTTCTAAGAATTTTTGTGTGGAATAATGATAATTACTCGCACTACACCGACCTTGATAATGGTGGTGAGCAGAATTGTGAAGTTGGGATAACAAATCAATTGGATGCGTTAGGATTAGATTACACCCTGGGAACAAGTTTACCATCGGATCTAAGCAATAATTTTGATATAGTATTTGTAGAGCTTGGTCTCTACTGTGTAGGTTGAGGTACTACCCCTCCAGGCTCCGTTGGAGCTTCTCAACAGGATGAATTAATTGCGTTTATGGATAATGGTGGTGCTGTTTACATGGAAGGTGCTAATGTTGCATCGGATGTTGATGGAACAGATTTTATTGAATATTTTGGTGCTGTAGCTACAAGTGCAGGTGCTGGAGCTGGTGTTATGGATGTTTTAGGGATGGATGGTACGTTTGCTGCTAATACAGCATTTGATTATCCCTATGGTACAGATACCGATTACAATCTTGATGAATTAGCAGCTGATACTGGAACGGAATTCCTCACATGCCAGAATGAAACTCCTAGAGCTGTTTATTACAACAGTGGATCTCATCGTGCCATAATTTCATCTGTTGTTATTGGTGGCTTTAAAGATGGTGAAGGATCAAATACAAAAGCTTCACTCATGACTCGTTATATTAACTATCTTACTGGTATTGAGGCTGCTGATATTAATATAGCTAATGAAGAAATTGATTTTGGTGTACAATATGTGAATTATGCTTTTGATTTTGAGTTGGCTATTCAGAATTTTGGCTTGGCTGATTTGGAGATAACCTCTGTTGAGGTTGTTGGTAACGGTTTCTCAAGTACAGTAACAGGACCTTTCACACTGGAAATTGGTGAAGAATTCTTGATCCCGGTAACCTTCGAGCAATCAGCATCAGGCAATTATACTGGAACATTAACAATTGTATCTAATGATCCTGATGAAAGTGAACTGGTTATCCCTCTCTATGCAGAATGTTTGATGCCTCCTGTATGCCAGTTACCAGGTGATACAATTGAAGGTTATGCTCAAGAAGGTGAATCTTCTATGATGGCTTATACAATTACCAATGCCGGTGATAGTGATCTTACCTTTATGCTCAATATTGACGAAGTCGAAGAAGTTGCTCAAGTATTTACTCCTGTTTATGAAAATGTTCAACTGGGCAAGGATGAAATTGATTGGAGAGAAGGTTATATTAACACTCGTGGCTCAGGTGGACCAGATAATTTCGGGTATAAATGGAAGGATAGTAATGAAGATTGTGGTCCGGTCTATGAATGGTTTGATATATCCGATATAGGCGAAAACAGTAACCTTACGGGAGATGACTCATCTGTTTCATTGGACTTACCATTTGAATTTGATTTCTATGGTGAACCAAAAACTTCAGTTCTGGTTTCTGATAATGGCTATCTTACCTTTGGAGGTTCTGCAGCAGTATGGATGAATACTGAGTTGTTAGATCCAAATCCTCCAAATGACATAATATGTCCTTTCTGGGATGACTTAAATCCACAAAATGGAGGTGTTAATTATAACTATTATGATCAGGATAATGGTCGATTTATTATCCAATATGATGAATGGGCTTACTATTCTGGTGGAAGTCCTCAAACCTTCCAGGTACAACTCTATATGAACGGCAAAATCAGATTCCTCTACGAATCAATGGATGGTGGAGGAACCCCAACTATCGGTATTGAAAACTCTGTCGGTGATGATGGATTACAGATTACGTTCAATGAACCTTATGTCGAAAATGGTATGGTAATTGAGTTCTCTTGTGGCCCTGATTGGATAGATACCGATATTTCCAGTGGAACTATTGCTGCTGGTGAAAGTCAAGATATTATGTTTACATTTGATGCAATCAATTTCCACGATGGAGATTATGAGGCTGTTGCTTATCTTTCAACAAACGATCCTGCTAATCCGGAATATGTGTTACCCATTATTCTACATGTGGGAAATGTTGATGCAGATGATGATTTTATACCGACCAGAACAGCATTGTTTGATAATTATCCAAACCCATTTAACCCAGAAACAAAAATCAGTTATTCCCTCAAGAACGAGTGTGATGTAGATCTGATCGTCTATAACGTTAGAGGTCAGAAAATTAAAACACTACACCAGGGCAACCAGACTGCAGGTGCCTATGAACTGATCTGGAACGGAATGGATGATAATGATAGACCTGTTTCTTCGGGTATCTATTACTACAGGTTGGATACTAACGATTATAGTAGTACAAAGAAGATGTTGTTATTGAAATAATAACACTCTATAAAGGATCTTTATTTCTAAGCTCCTGTATGGTTATCTCTCTTCATCCTAAAGATTGATAATCAACTCCGTAAACAACAGCAGCCTTCGGGTTGCTGTTGTTGTTTATTGATCATTATAATCATAGCTAAATGACCTCAAACAATTTCTCCATCTCATTTTTTTTCTGTAACCTGAGATAGGTCGTCCCTAATCAGGTTGAAAAATAAATTATATGGATTTCTAACTTTAATCTGATAAGCACCTTAGCGAATAGTTCAATTATGATCGCTTAATTTCTGGTTTAAAATTGCACTTAATTGTTGCCTGATTATGATTCCTGGTATCATGATATTTAAAGTGTTTACAATGTATATGTTTTCTTCTAAAGTCTCTTGTTTAAAGTGATCAAAAAATGGGCAATTTGTCAGTTTAGGACTAATTAGTTAATATTGAGTGGTAGTGTTAGAAAATAGCTTGATGTTCGTAAGTAGCTATATGGCTATACTATAAGGTGTGTTGTTACCTGCGGTGTGAAAATAATTATGTTATTTGGCACGAAAGTTGTTTAATATTTATTAAATAAAATGTGTTAATAATAAGGAGGAGTCAATGATTCCCGGAAAAAAGATAATTTTAATCATAACGATTTTGATTGCGATGGCTGGTTTAAGTGCACAAACAGTCCTTGTATGGAATAATGAGATCGCTTCATTTCATTTTACCGATCCCGAAACCGAAAATCAGGTTGGTGGAGAATATGGTATTACACAAGCGTTAGAAGTAAACAATGTTAACTATCAGATGGAGGACACATTACCTCAGGATTTATCAGGGTTTGATGCGATTATCGTACTCTGTGGATCCTGGTGCGTTTCCTGAGGGTGGACAGCGCCAGGCACCGTGAGTGCTGCTGATCAAAACCTCTTGGTAGATTTTATTAATTCTGGAAAAGGTGTTTATTGGGAAGGTACAAATATTGCCTCTGATCATGAATCCACAACCCTGTGGAATATGTTTGGAGCATCCAATGTAGGTACAGGCCCCGATAACGGTGATGTTGTAAACTTAATTGGTAATGCTAACACCTTTGCCGATGGCTTAACATTTGGATATTCACCCTATGGTGAGTATTCCAATGCCAGGGTGAATCGGCTCAATGTAACAGATGGTACTGCTTTATTGGATTCTGATAACAGTTTCACCAGGGTAGTTTATAACGATACCGGAGCGGGTAGGGTTATTGCTTCAACTATCATTTTTGGCGGAATTTATAACGAAGATGTTGTAAGTACAAGAAGTAATCTTATGGCATCCTATCTTTCCTATCTTCTTAATATTGATATTCCAGTTGCCTGGACTTCTGAGGAGATGATTGATTTTGAAACACTATTGCCTGGTACTGAGACAATGCAAACACTTTATCTGAGAAACCTTGGTATGGAGATGCTTGAATTGTCTGATATTCAGCTTAGTGGTTCAAATTTTGTCTATCAGGGTGAAGAGAGTTACAGTTTAGATTTTGGACACTATGTTGAGTTACCGGTTATTTTTCCCTGTGATGTAGAGGGAGAATTTTCCGAAATACTTTCCATTAACACAAATGATCCTGATAATCCGTTGATAAATGTTTCGGTTACTGGTAGTTGTTATAGTGCTCCTCAGATCTCTGTTGATGCCAGTGATTTCAACGTGTCAGTTGGGATGGGCAATAGTATGGAGACATCTCTAACCATATCAAATACAGGTGGTGGTTATCTCGATTATTATATAGAAACCCTCAATGTTACACGGGGAAGCGGTGGTCCCGATAACTTTGGATATACCTGGATCGATAGTAATGATCCTGAAGGCCCGGTTTATGAATGGTTTGATATCTCAACCATTGGCATTGATGGCGAATTATCTGGTGTTGATGATTATATTACAGTAGAACTACCAATACCATTTCCTTTCTATGGAGAAATGCGTAGTGAGATCAAGATATCAACAAACGGATATCTGACCTTTGGCAATGATCCGGTAGATCACTCTAATGATCCTATCCCATTTGCCATGGACCCTAACGATTATATTGCTGCTATCTGGGATGATCTTCGTACAGGCGGTGAAAGTATGCTCTACACCTATTTTGATGAAGATAGCAACCGCTTTGTTATCCAATATCAGGATTGGAAATTCTACACTGGTGGCGGTACTGGTGACCTTGATTTCCAGATACAACTTTATCCAAATGGAGATATTTTCTATTACTACGATAATCTGGAAGGTAGCCTTACCAGCGCTACTGTTGGTATCGAAAATCAAGATGCCAGCGATGGACTCCAGATTGTTTATAATAATGAGTATCTGGAAAATCAGTTGGCTGTTAAAATCTCACCCAATCCAACCTGGATGGAACTCGATAATTATTCCGGATCTGTATTTCAGGATGAACCCGTCACTATCGGTATAAATGTTGATGCATCCAACCTGAATGAGGGTGTTTATAATGCCTTAATTAAAATTCATAATTCCGATGAAGATAATGATTTGATCGAGATACCAGTAGAATTAACAGTAACTGCTACAGCTTCTGAGGATGAAATTATCCCCCATATACCTGCATTAAATCAAAATTATCCCAACCCTTTCAACCTCACAGCTGCCGGTCGTGGACCAGTTACAACGATTGATTTCTTTATCCCTGATGATGGGATCTCTGCTGATATCGTGGTTTATAATATGAAGGGGCAGGCGATAGTGACATTGGCTCGTAATCAGTATGAAAGAGGTTACTATAGTGTTCACTGGGATGGTAAAGATAGCACTGGAAATGAAGTCAGCGCTGGAATATATTTCTATAAATTAACAACAGACAGACATAGCCAGACTAAGAAAATGATTCTAATGAAGTAAATAAGGTTCCTTATGAAAATGGTTTGGAAGCAGGGAGTAGAAATGAATCTGATAGAAGATCTTGCTCAGATAGGATTAACGCTTAATGAATCCAAGGTTTATCTGTCTCTACTGAAAGGTGAACAGTTTTCGGCTGCTCAGTTGGCTAAAGAGTCAAAGATAAATAGAACAAAAATCTACTGTGTTCTTGGGAATTTGATGAAGCGGGGATTTTGTGAAGAAGTACCAGGAAGGGTAAGGATGTTTCGTGCGATGGATCCAAAAATCGCAATGAATAAATTAATAAGTTTACATGAAAATAATCTGAAAACAGCGGTTCGGGTAACCGAGATTTTAGCGAGAAGTTTTCAGACTTAAGGAAAGGAGCAGAAGTGAAACGAACAATTAATCTATTAGTGTTGGTAGTAATGCTGGTAATTTCTCAACTTTTACTGGCAGATGGGATGGAACCGGAAGCGTTAAAGAAAGATGAGGTAAAAATTGTAACGTTATCTGTTGAAAATGGCATATTGCAGGCTCATTACATGATCCCTGAAGATATGCATCAGACATTACAGGAAGACTACTTTTATCTTGATGTTGAACATGGTGATGGTGTAGTTTTTGAAGAAACTGTCTATCCCGAAGGTCATGTAGATGAAGATGGATACATAAATTTTGAAAAGGAAGTTACCTTAACTAAGTCCTTTAAATTATTAGATAATGCTAAACCGGAAGATGTTAAAATTACTGTGTATGCTGGCTATCAATACTGTTACGAAACATATTGTGAACCTCCTGTTGAGGTTGAATTTGAGATAAATCTTACTGAGGGCAAAAAATAGGGGATAACTATGAAGCTTAAGAAATTTCTCACATTTTGGATGCCATTGATCATCATCGTACTGGCAATCAATTTTATTCTTATGGGTATTGGAGTGGAAGAGTTTCCCGAAATGGCAAGCAAGGCAATTAATCTTTGCCTGGGCTGAATCGGGTTAGGGTAGGTGGAACCTATGAAGAAAAAAATCAACCTTTTCAGTAGAAACAAGATCAGACTGTTTGTCCTGTTTCTGGCACTTTTTGTTATCAATGGTCATTTCTATGTAAAATATTACGAAGGAGTGATGGAGATTCTTAAGCATATTCCATTGCCTGTGTTAAATTGTTACTCTTCTCCGTCAACTGTCTGGGCTTGTCCTATTGGTTTGTTGCAACACTTCATTGTTATTGGATCTTTTTCCTTTGCAACTCTGGGCATTTTACTGTTGATTGGAGCCTTTATCGGGCGATGGGCTTGTGGGTGGCTCTGTCCTTTTGGTTTTCTGCAGGAAGCATTATATCATATTCCAACCAGAAAATTTAAATTACCTATGTGGACGAAATATATCAAATACGTTATCTTTGTGGCAGGTGTGATAATCTTACCGATGTTTTTAAAGAATGAGATAGGTATGACGGAGACC
The DNA here is from genome assembly GCA_964441785.1 of uncultured Candidatus Cloacimonadota bacterium. Taxonomy (GTDB): domain Bacteria; phylum Cloacimonadota; class Cloacimonadia; order Cloacimonadales; family TCS61; genus CAYYLA01. Next base: position 27,260 of record CAYYLA010000001.1, read on the forward strand.
TGGTTCTGCAATTTCTGTCCGGCCGGTTGTCTCGAAGCGGGTATCCCTGTTCCTATTATGGATCCCAGTCTGAGATATCTCATCGGGACAATGTATTGGATAAAAATTGCAATATTGATTTTGGTTGTGATTATCCCAAGTATTTTTATAAAACGACCTTTCTGCTCGATTATCTGCCCGCTTGGAACTTTGATGGGGGTCTGTAATTCATTCAGTTTCTTGAAGCTTCGTTTTGACAGGAGTAAGTGTGTCGATTGCGGATTATGTTCTACCGATTGCCCCATGGGTTTAAATCCAACTACAGATTATGGCTCTCCTGAATGCATCCTTTGCATGAACTGTACTAAAGAGTTTTGCAGTGCCATAAAACCAGAATTTAATAATAAATTTGTTGAAAGAAAAAAAGAGATAAAGGAGTAAATGATGAGAAAACTACTGATGTTAATGTCGATAATGATTCTGATGACAGGGTTGCTCTCTGCAAGTGAATCGGAAATGAAGGTGATACCTGATTTTTCTCTTAATGATATTGATGGTAATGAGGTAAACCTCTATACTATTTTAGATGAAGGTAAATATGTTGTGATAGATTTTTGGGCTACCTGGTGTGTGCCCTGCTGTAAAGCCCTACCTCATTTAAATACATTCCACGAAAAATATGATGATGTTGTTGTTATCGCTATATCCGAAGATAGCAAACGCATGGCGAAAAAAGCATCAGCTTATATCAAGGGATTGGATTACTCTTTTATTACCTTACTGGATCCAAAGGGTGAAGTTAAGAAACTTCTTGATGTTGATGTACTTCCTGAAACATTTTATGTAAGACCTGATAAATCAGTAGCCTGGAGACATTTTGGATACAAGAAGGGCGAAGAGATAAGTATGGAAGAAGAATTGGTTAAAATGCTTGAAGAAAATAAAATTCCTGCTCAAAGTTCCGAAGCAGATGTTCAAAAATAGTGGAGTTGGAAATGAAGAAAATTTTTATGTTAATACCTGTCATTATTATGCTGATGGTTGGATGCGAATTACTGGATCATGATCCTTTTAACGATCAGAAAATTGAGGAAATGTTTGATGAATTCTCGGCTGCATTCTCTACGATTTCTGCTGATGATGTGTCTGATGTAATGGTATTCTATGATCAGGATTACTTTCATGATTTACAGGATGTTTACGGTAGAGAAGAATTTTATCTCTCTCTGTTTCAAAGCTATGGTGAAGATATTACCTTTGAATGCTATCTGACAGATTATAAAGAGAACCTGGAAATTGAGTGGGTTCTTGGTGTAAACTATGAGGTAGACGGTATTCAAATGGTAGAAAACTTTGAATTTGTTGAGTATCTAAAAGATAACAACGGTGAGTACTATTTCTATGGAAATCAGGTAAATCCTCCAGCTTTGGATCCAGATAAACCAATCGTTTTTGTTGAATATGGTACAGCAGAAAATTGTGGTAATTGTCCTCCAGCATCATCCGAATTGCATCACATGCAATTGGAACATGGTGCTCAGTTTATTTATGTAACCTATTGCGCTGGTGAACCAATGAGTACCTATATCGATTTTGCCACTTATTATAACGAAACAGCTCAACCTGTTACAATTTTCGGCGGTCAATATAAGATTGTTGGTGCTTCAGAAGACGATTTAGCAGAGTTTGATCAACGCTATAATCAAGTATTATCAGGGACACCTGAAGCATTCCTGTCCAATATTACCTGGAGTGATGATGGAGAGATGATTGATGGTACTGTTGATGTCGATTTGCAGGGTGTATCTACGGCTAATCTTGTTTTGATGGCTGCACTTGTTGATGAACGACCCGAACTATATTACGATAATGGTGGCAACAGAATCTACAATGTGCTTTTTGCTGTTGGTGAGGAACAGGTAGGTGGCTCAGGAACTGCAGAATTCAGAATTGAATATGATCTGCCAAGCTATTCTGATACAATGCCTGCTACAACAAAATTAATTGTCTGGCTGCAAACTAAGGATGCCAATTATAATCCTGATACCTGTAAAATCCATACAGCAGCTGAAATAGATCTATTTTAAGGAGTAACGATGAAGAAGTTAGTAATAATTTTAACCCTTACAATAATTTCAATAATGTTGAGTGCGGTTGAATTGGGTACTGCTCCCGATTTTCAATTGGAAAATGAACGTGGTGATCAGGTTAAGCTATCTGATTTCAATGATAAACTTGTACTATTAGATTTCTGGGCTACCTGGTGCGTTCCCTGCTGTAAAGAATTGCCCCATTTATCCAAACTGCAGGAAAAATATGGTGATGATATTCAAGTGCTTGCAATAACAATAGATAAGGCTAGACAGGTTTCCAAGGCTAAAGCTTACGTTAAATCAAATCGTTTCAAATTCATGACGCTTTTCGATCCAAAGCAAGAGGTTGCTGCTCTCTACAACATGGTAAATCCTCCTCGTACTCTTCTTATCGATCCCTCTGGTAAAATAATCTTCCAACATGATGGTTATAAACGCGGAGATGAAGTGCATATTGAAGAAGAAATTGTAAAATGGATTGAAGCAAAATCTATCAAAACTCCTGTTGAAAATGCTGTTGGTGATGGTGATATAAAACAACCGGAAACTCCAAAATTTGAGATGAAAAAAATGGAACAAACAAAGGGTGAGAAATAATGAAAAAGATAATATTAATTACACTCTTGTTAATTGTTGGATCTATTTTGCTGGCTGATGACTTTTCTATCAGTGGTATCAATGAAGCACACTATGTCTATAAAAGCGCTGAAGATTCACTTAATCAATATTTCCAGGATAAATTTAAATTCTTACTGCAATATAATGATTTTCGCTTTGGTATGACCTATGTAGGCGAATTCCCAAAATATCGTAAATTTGAACCATTGGCAGAATTGGATCCATCCAACCTGCATAATGAGTGGGAAGAACGTTATGTGGAATTTAACACAGGCGAATATATGGTTAAAGCAGGTAATTTCGATGCCCTTATTGGATCAGGTATGATATTGCATGCCTACTATAACGAAGATCTTGATGAGGATTATCGACTCGATGGTTTCTATGGACGGGTTGTTAAAGATGCCTGGTCGCTACAGGCTTTTCATGGTATTTTGCCAACCGAAGATGCCTCTTTTGAAGCAGATGATGTTATCAATGGTGCCGATCTGGAGATAACGCCTATCGCTCCATTAACTCTTGGATTTGCCGCTCTCTCTAATCAGGAATATCAAGGGGCTGATAATTATAATTACAGCATTAGAGAAGTGATATCCGGGCGAATGGGATTCTATCATGACTATTTTGAAGTAAATGCCGAATATGCTGAAAGTAAACAGTATCATAATGAATTCGGTGGTACAAAATACGGCAACGCTTTCTACTCTGATTTGAATGTTTATGCTGGTATGTTTACAGTTACAGGTGCTTATAAAAACTATGATAAATTTGTGCATCGTCTTAATGAACTTCCAACCGTAAATCACAGTGAAGAACCATTGGTGGATTATGGATATGATGTAGGTTCAGGTGAAGAAGGTTATATGGCTGTGGTTAGATTCGTGCCAAATTTCGAGAATGAACTGGTTGTTAATTTTGCCAACGGTTGGTCTAAAGATGATACCATTGAACAGATTGATATTCATGCCGAATATCGTAGAGATTTTGAATCCTTTACGCTTATCACAGAATATAGCCATCTGGAAAACACCTGGGAGATAGATAATGTAAACTATTGGGCACAGGAAATGACTCCAAAAATCAGTGTGGATTTCTTATTAGGCGATATGCCAACTATGCTTAAAGCTGAATATAAGATAGAAAAACATGAGGAATATACCCATATCAGTGAAGAGACCATAAAGTACGAACCAACACTTCAGGCTGATATCGGTATCAAGCAATACGCAATATCTCTGTTGGCAAGTTATCACTATCTTGATGGTGAAGATATCAATGCGAATACTCCTAAAATCGGGGTTGAATTTGTAGCTCCTTTATGGAATCATACTGAACTTAAACTCTTTGCCGGTAGCGAAAAGGGTGGTCTTGTCTGCCGTAACGGTGTTTGTAATTATCAGGCTCCTTTCGAGGGTGCACGAATAGATCTTACTACAAGATTTTAAATATAATTAATGAGGTTAAAATGAAGAAAATTTTCTTAACTTTAATTGTGCTTGCATTTGCTCTTTTATCTGCAACACAGCTAAATGTTATCAGTGAACTGTTTACTGTTATTCCCGATTGTTGATGTATTGATGACTACGCTCGTGTAGCGTTGGACGACTATGCTTTACAAGCTCCCCATGCTATACCGTTGTGGTGGAGTATGGAGTCCGAAATGCCATCACCAATGGCTGAAGAACGTTTTACTCTCTATCAGGGTGAGAATACTCCGCACGCATTTTTTGGTCGTATCGAAGAGGTTGACGCATGGAATTGTATGGATTATGTTAACTTCTGTAGTGCCTATGATGCTGTCGCCAGTAATACAGCTTATGCTGAGATTGATCTCGATTTTTATTCTACTTCTGCTGGCCAATATTCGGTTGCTGCAGAGGTAAATCTTGTAGAAGATGTTATAACGACAAACAACAAAATATTCTTTGTAATAGTTGGAAAACTAACTGGAGAATCTCGTGACCCGGGATATTGGAATAATCGCGTTATCGCTGCCTCTGAATCTCAGGATTTCTCACTTTTAACAAGCGGTGAAACAGCCTCTTTTTCAGCAGATTTTGCCCTCGACCTTTCTGACTATGCTGACCATGGAGCTTATGAAGAGGAATACCTGCACGCTGTTGCTATTATCCAATCCTATGATAATCTGATGATTCTTCAAAGTGAGATTGTACAGTTCGGTCTGTCTGATTCGCCTGACTCTGACATTGTTCCAGCTAATGTTTCTTTGAAACAGAACTGGCCTAATCCCTTTAATCCAGCACAAACAGGTCGTGGCCCTGCAACAACGATAGAATTTACAACCAGAAAAGCTGCATCAACAGAACTCTCTATCTATAACCTGAAAGGACAAAAAGTGATAACATTGGTTAATCAAAATCTTGAAGCTGGGGATTATTCATATTCATGGTCTGGTAGTGATGATAATGGACATGAGGTTAGCTCGGGTGTTTATTACTATATCTTAAAATCAGCCGAATCCGTCGAAACCAGAAAAATGCTTTTAATGAAATAAAATGAAAGGAATCAGCCATCGCTGGCTTCTTCCAGTGATGGCTGACATTGATTATGAATATTGAAGATAAAAAAAGATTCTCTAAGATGGCTGAAATCAGTAAAGCTCTGGCTCATTCCTCCAGATTGTTTATTCTACATAAACTTGATGCTCAGGAACTTTGTGTTAAAGAGCTTGCTCAATTGATTGGATCAGATATCTCTACTGTATCAAAACACCTTGCTCAATTGAAAAATGTTGGTTTAGTTACAGATGAAAAACGCGGTAATTGCGTCTATTACCATCTGCAATGTAGGTGTGTATTGAATATTTTCAGTTGTGTAGAGAATGTAATATCAGCCACTCGGGAATAAAAAAAATTTAAAGAACGTTTGGCTATTTGCGCAATAAGCCAAATAGATGAGGTGTTATGTTAACGTTATTTGAAGAACTTACTTTGGCCCTTTATGGAAACCCTGGTGTTGCTTTGGCCGCTTCACTTCTTTGGGGCATTCTCAGTATTCTTATCAGCCCTTGCCACCTTGCTGCAATCCCCCTGGTCGTCGCTTTTATCAATGATCAGAAGGAGATAACAACCGGTAAGGCATTCAGGATTTCCTTTATGTTTTCTCTGGGAATCTTGATAACCCTGGTTGCTGTTGGTCTGATAACGTCTCTCACAGGCCTGATTCTTGGAAGTACCGATATGATAATGCGCATCGTTATCAGCATCGTGTTACTATTTGTCGGTTTATACTTTCTTGGAGTGGTCCCATTACCCGATTTTGGTGGTGTATCCAATAAACGAATGTCCAGGAATCCCTATGTTAGTGGGTTAATCCTGGGTCTATTTTTTGGGATTGCTCTTGGACCTTGTGCCTTCGCATTTATGGCACCAATTCTGGGGATTGTGATGCAGAATATTGAAACGGGATTTCTATTTTCTATAGCTCTTCTGGTCATGTTTCTGATTGGACATTGTGGTGTTTTGATATTGGCTGGAACCTTTACAAGATTGGTGAAGCAATTTCTCGCTTGGGATGCTGCCGCAAAGGGCACACTCATTATCAGAAAAATCTGTGGAATTCTAATTATTATCGGAGCAGTTTACACCTTTGTTAAAGCTGTTCATTTTTAGAAGACAAAAGAAAAGAGAAAAAAGAAAAAAGAAAAAAGAATAAAGAATAAAGAATAAAGAATAAAGAATAAAGAATAAAGAATAAAGGTTAAGCCTTGTATGTTTAGAAGTAAAAGGAGAAAATAATGGATATAAAAATTCTAGGAACCGGATGTCCAAAATGCAATAAGCTTGAGAAAAATGTCAGGAAAGCTGTGGAAGAAATTGGATTAGATGCAGAGATTACAAAGATTTCTGATCTGGAAGAGATAATGAGTTTTGGTGTAATGATGACGCCTGGTTTGGTAGTAGATGGAGAACTGAAATCTTCGGGAAAATTATTAAAACCGAAAGATATAACAAAATTATTGAAGGATAAATTATAATGAAAAAGATCATAATTACAGTGTTTCTCGCTGTCTTTGCTTTTCTCTTGTTTGGATCGGAAACCATGGTTGGAAAAGCTGATACCACTTCTGTTTCAACAACAATCACGTTTATAGAACTTGGATCAATAACCTGTGTACCCTGTAAGCAGATGGAAAAAGTGTTAGAAGCAACGGAAGAGAAATATGGCGATCAGATTGAAGTAATATTCTATGATATCATGAAAGATCGATCAAAATCTAAAGAGTACAATGTTAGGATAATGCCGACCCAGGTTTTTCTTAATAGTGATGGAAAAGAGATTCATCGTCATATTGGATACTATCCACAGAAGCAATTAGATGAATTTCTGCAGAAACAGGGATTAATTCCTCTGGAGAATAATGATGAATAAACTGATTGCGGTTGTGTTAGTTTTTCTTGCGATCAGTTGCATGTTAGATGCGCACGAAATAGCTCTGCACTATGCTCTTGAAGGAACCGAAACCTATGGTGGTGATGAGATAAGGGGATGGGAAGTAGATTTTTTAACCCTGGATTGGGGTGATAATGATTTCTCTGATTATGGTGTAACTGTTAAATTTACATTCAGTAAATCAGATGTCTCAAAAATTGTCTTAACCAAAGGTTGGAAACGATTTGATTTAGGAAAAAACTGGAATCTTACTGTGGGTAAACAACAATATGGTTTCGGATTATTCAGTGGCTCCGGTTGTGGATGAGGTGGTTCGGGATCCGTGGGATCCGGCTGCGTGAGTTATTATTCATTTAAACAGTTGATTGCAGATGCTGATTTTAACCTTAAAGTGGATAAACAGATTGGTGATCTCAATGGTCAGATTTATATTGGACATACCCTGAAAGAGGAAGCTGCTGTCGGTTCCAGAATTTCCTGGGATTTTAACAATCTTGAATTAGGTGTTGCAGCACTTTGGCTCGATTATCAGGATGAAGAACAACAGCTGACAAACTATGAATTTGATCTGCAATATACCTTGCCAAAATACATAAATGTGAAAACTCAAATTGGTAATATCGATGATGGTAATAATGATACAGATGACTTAAACTTTTTTTGTCTGATTCAAAAGGATGAACCATTTTACATCCCATTTGTAAAAGAGATCATTCCCTATGCTGGTATCTCCACAAGAGATGAAATGAAAGAAAATAGTGTAATAATGGGACTGAACTTTTCACCTGTAACTGATGCGTATATCAAAATAGAACATGTGCTGGATTCCAGCGAAGATGTCGATCCCAGGAGCGATATTCAGGTCGGTTACACGTTCTAAATATATTTTGTTATAATCATGGCTTTCGTAACAGTAGGGACGAGATGTGTGTCGTCTCTACTGTTACACAATAATTTTACTTGCATATAACCTGATACTGAATAAGAAATTGTCTATCAATTATTATGTATGAGGAGGTTTTATGCGAGTTAGGATTTTTTTGTGTTTGTTATTGATCTTATCAGTGTTAACCCTTTGGGGAGAAGCAATAGTCTGGGAAGCTGATTTTGCCAGTCAGGAAACGGAATGGCAACTGGATGAAAACTGGATGAATGCCGGTGATTATCTTGTACTGAACTGGTCTCCTGCAATTATCGATTATGATTTATCTGCTATATCGCCAGAGATCGAACTACCTGAAGATACAAATGAGTTAACAGTCTCTCAATGGATTTCCGAATATATGACCAATGAAGGTGAGTATGCCGAAATCAATATATTGTCCGATGGGAATTCCACAAATATCTGGTCATTGGAGTTAGATGGAACTGACTGGGGTGTTATGGACGGTGAAGAATTAGCATTGGATATTAGTGCTTTTTCCAACACAACAATTCAGATTGAATTCAGAAGCTTTGGATCATCAACCTTTAACTTCAATTATTGGTATCTATATGGGATGCAGATAGAAGCCTTTCTCGATCATGATGTCAGTGCTGTCTCAATCTCAGGAACCTCATCAATGTTTGTTAACGAAGAGGGTAACTGGACCGTTACTGGTATGAATTCCGGTTTATTTGAAGAGAATGATGTTCAGGTTTCGTTGATGAATGGTGATACAGAGATTTCTACAATTGCTGTGGAAGGTCCGCTGGCGGTTGGTGAAGAGTTCAATCTCGATTTCACCTGGACTCCAACTGAGGATCAGGTTGCGTTGCTGCGAGGAGTAATAACTATGCCGGGGGATGAATATCTATCCAATAATGAGACAGAGCCATTTCTGGTAAATATCTATCCAGAGGATGCGATTGTCGCTTTGATCTGGGATAATGATAATGGTTCTTATGTGGGAGCTACAGGTACAGAGGAATATCTGGAACAGGTTTTAGATGAAGCTAATATTATCTATGAAACATCTCTAAGTTTGCCACAGGATCTTTCATCCTACGATGCGATTTTTATTGCCCTTGGCGTTTATTGCGTGGGCTGAGGTGTAACCCCTCCCGGCTCTGTAGGAGCTCAAGAACAAATCCGTTTAATTGATTTCGTAAATAGTGGTAAAGGTCTCTATATAGAAGGTTCTGATTTTGCTGCTTCCCATCAGGGAACTGATTTTTTCAACCTTTTTGGATGTGATTTGACTAATAATGAGACAGGAGATGTCGGCACATTACAAGGTCAGATTGGTACAATGGTTGATGGTATGAACTTTGACTTCTCAAACGGGATGGATGAAAACTATTCGGTTGATGGATTATCGGCAAATGATGGGACGATGCTGTTTACTTCAGGTCTCTACGGCAGAGTTGTAATGAATTCTGCTCAGGGTGGACGAACCATCTGCTCTACTCCTGTGTTGGGAGGATACATAGAAAATGGTGATAATTCCCATCTGAATCTTTTCCAGCAATATCTGACCTATCTAGTTGATCCTGAAGCATCTGCCATGATTCCATCCAACTTTGCTGCCGAGTTGATCAGCGATGATGTCTACATGGATTGGATGGCACCGGATAATTTGACTGGTCTGCTGGGGTATAATGTCTACAAAAATGGGATGTTACTAAACAGTGAAGTAGTTGAGGAAGCCGAATATGTCGAAGAAAATATTGATTATGGAGTACATTCTTATTGGGTTACTGCAATCTATGAAGGTGATGTAGAAAGTAACTCTTCGAATCATGCAACTATCGTTTATTCCGATCCCACCAGTGGCTATGCTCTCGACTTTGATGGGATTACCTCCGAGGTTGTTGTTACCGATGCTCCAGATTTAAATCCAACCGAACAGATTTCGGTAGAAGCATGGGTTAAATTAGCTGGAATCACAAGCCTTCCTTCCATTGTCAGTAAAGAGGATTGGAGTACAGGTGAAACGGGGTATGTATTAAGAATTGATGATTTTGTTAATACAAATACGCCCCAATTTCAAATAGGGACAGCGCAGGGTTGGATAGCAGCCAGTGCTCCGCTGGGGTCTATACCTTTTGATACCTGGACGCATGTAGCAGGAACCTATGATGGATCCAATATTAAAATCTATATTGATGGTGAACTGGAAGGGACCCAACCTTGCTCCGAAACAATTAACATCTCTCCTATAGATTTAAGAATCGGTGGGCATATGGAAGGATCTAACAGGTACTGGAATGGTGTG
>CAYYLA010000002.1:0-7066 GCA_964441785.1 uncultured Candidatus Cloacimonadota bacterium
CTCGATTGGTATTGCCCTTATACAGGGCTGTGGCTTGCTTGGCGAAGCCAGAGTGGCTGTAAAAAGACCAGACGTAGAAGATAATATTGAACTCAATAATCCACTGTTCAGTGTGGGTGATACCCTGAAGATGTCTGCTGATGTAGACGGGGATATTACGCAGGGTAAGTTTATTATATACGATGAGAATGATGTTCAGATATCGCTGAATGATTACTATCCCTTTACATTACCGGTGATAGATCAAACAATTACTGCAGGTGATTTTGTAATCCCTGCTTCCGATGATGGCATCTACTCAAGAAAAATCAGATTATTCTCTGCCGGGACAGACCGTGAAACAGTTAGTCTTGCTGATTTTGCCGTGGGTCAAACGGCTTTTGCCAATATAGAAGTTACACCGGCAGAACCAACCTCAACCGATTCCATAATGATCCGGGGTGAGTTTTTTGATAATGAAGGAATCAGTAGTATTAATTGTCGTTTTATCAATGGTGATTCGCTGTTTATAGACAATATTGTGATGAATCAGGTAGAGGGGAATAGCTATAGTTTATCAGAGAAATTAGAACCACAGGATCCTGGAGATGTTGTCCTTTTCTATTTCATTATTCAAGATGAAGAAGGAAATACAACCACCACAAAAACGACTAGTTTTGTGATATCTGGTGTCGATCTTTACCTGCATACGGCAGCGTTTGTATATCATAATGAGAAACCGGCGGTCAAGCTGGTGGCAGAAAATGTGGGTAATCTGGATTCAGGCATCTTTAATGTGGAAATATCGGATGTTTATGATGACATGGAGATTTTGGCAACTGCAGCAATAGATACCATCAAAGCTGATGAAACGAGAGAAGTATATGTGGAATTGCCTGTACTTCAGGGTAATGTAGAGTTGCGGGTGGTTATTAATCCAAACTATGAGAGCTTTCCGGAAATCAATATATTTAACAATTATTTATCCTTAGCCACAGATGCGTATAATCTTGCTATCCTGGATGAGCATCAGGTTTCGTTAGCAAGTTTGGATGGCAACCTTATCTGCCAATTCCCGGGTGGCCTTTTTGCAGAAGAGACAATTGTATATCTTGATACAAATCCTTATTACGAGCCGATTCATCAGGATGATGTGGAGCAGACTCAATTGCTTAATGGTGACAGCTCTCCCACCTATGTTGTGGGTACAGCAAGCTCGGTTTATGACTCAACTGCTTCCCTTCCCGATGGCTATAATATTGAAATGACCTTCAAATTGTTTGTTCATTCAGCGCTGAATCGTAATGCTATCCAACCTGAAGAAGAAAAACGTGGCATCCGCGATAATTACAAGGTATACCGCTGGGAAAATAGCTTTGATAAATGGGTGCTGGCTGGAGGACAATACTATCCTTCAACCAATGAGATGATTTTCTCTGCTACCAGATTTGGGGTATACACGGTGCTGGTAAACAACGATACAACCGAACCGGACATTGATATAAATGTGGAAGGTCAGGAATTTACCTACGGCGGTTATATCTCCAGTAAGGGGATTTTATCTTTCCTTTTAAGTGACGCAAACGGGATAGATATTTTTAGTGATCAGATCAAGTTGTGGTTGGATGGGGAAGCGATTTCAGAAGAAGAGATTACCATCTCTCCAACCTATGGGAATCTTACCAATGTGCCCATCAAATATCAGCTGAACACTACAAAGGGCGATCATGCTTTAACTATTGATTGTACCGATGTTAACGGCGTTTACAACACCCGTGATATCAATTTTGTGGTTAATGATGAATTTGACATAATCAATGTGGCCAATTATCCAAATCCTGTAAAAACTAAAACCATCGATATTGTAAACTCCGGTAGAACACGATTTACCTATGTGTTGACCGATGATGCTGATGAGGTTTATATCAAAGTTTATACAGTTAATGGGCGATTGGTAAAAACCTTTAAAGGATTACCAGCCAGCGTTGGATATCATGAATATCCGCGTTCATTATACGGCTGGGATTGTACTGATAACAATGGTATTGCCCTGGCTAATGGGGTTTATTTCTACAGGGTTACAGCGAAAAAAGGAAAAAAGAAGATCGAAAAAATCAATAAATTAGCGGTGTTAAAATAGGTTATTCATGAAGAAATTATTAATTATTGGAATATTAATTTTTGGACTCAACCTCTGGGCTGGTAGTTATGCAGGAGATTTTATTAAGATAGGTCCGGGTGTTAAGGCTTTGGGAATGGGTGGAGCTTTTACTGCAACTGCCGATGATGGCTCTGCGATTTTTTGGAATCCTGCTGGGTTAGCTCAAATGGAACGAACCGAAATCCAACTGATGCGAGCTTTTCTCTATGATAATCTTGCTGTCTACGATAACTTTACTGTCGCATTGCCACTTCCAAATGATGTGACCATTGGCTTCAATTGGACTCGTCTTACTATTGAGGATATACCGGTTTACAGCGAAGAGCATCTGGTGGGTACAGTGGATCAGCGAATTGCATTTCCATGGTTGAATTTAACTGGGGACCCCGATGGCTCCTTTACCAGCTATGACGATCTCTTCCAATTTACCTTTGCTAAGTATTTCAGGTATGACTGGGATTTGGGCTGGTTTTTCTATGAGTTGCCTATTGATATCTATCTGGGTGGAAATGTAAAATATATAAAGCGTTCCATGTATGATTATCTTGGAACTGGGACAGGTTTTGATCTCTCTTTAAAGGTTAAAACTGCTTTATCTATTCTAACAGATTTAGATGGGTTAGGTGATATCAGTCTTGGATTAAATTTCCAGGATCTTGGTGGTACTAATATAACCTGGGATACCGAATCTGATCGCAAGGATGAAATACTTTATAACACCAGATTTGGCTTGGCTTTTGATCAACCAATTAATGCGTTGAAGTCACGAGTATTACTTGCCTGGGATATGGAGTATGTTTATGATTATGCCCACTATTTTGGTGGTCAGATCACCTATAACAATCTGGTTGCTTTTCGGATGGGATCAAAGGATAGGGATTTAACTGCCGGTTTCTCGGTGTATATCTATGATGTTACCCTTGACTATGCATTTCTATCCAACACCCTTGGTGCTACAAATAGGGTGGGTTTAAAGGTTAATTTCTAGCAGGAGATATTATGAGATTTTTGATAGGTTTAATGGTGATTCTTATGTTATTCGGTTGTGCAGGAGAGGATAGTGTTTCTGTTGATTCTACTCCGCCGGACAGGGTTTTGCTTATCCCACATCTTGGTGATACCGGTGAATATGTAGGGGGTTCTCCATTGAATTTTTATGATACGCCTGATTATGAGAATAATGGAATTGATGCTGTTCCCGGTGGAAATTGGATACAAGTACAATGGCAGCATCCAATCGACAATGATATTGGAAATATAAACATCTATCGTTTCAGTCTGGAGGATTATCAGGATTATGTTGATAATCAGGATAATTATGATGAGGATTATGACTATTCTACCTTGATTGATGTAATGGTGTATGTGAATGAGGATATCTATATTGATAAATCAACAGATTTACTGAACCGAACCATGTTCTATTTCATTGGATTGGTGGATGATGCCGGTAATGAAACATTATCAGATACTTTAGGTTACAGGTTGGATAAAAAAGCGGTACTCATCAGCCCGGGTTCTTCTGTGGTTGGTCCTGATGATCTCACTTTTGAATGGCAATTGGATTCATCTCAGCTGCCTTCGGATTCTCGGTTGTTGCTTTTTGATCAAAGCTATCAGCTATGTTGGACATACTCTCCTCTTGAGTTTGAGGATACCATTGAAGCTTATACAGGAGAAGCAATTGAACCTCAACAGTTGATATGGCGCGTTGATGTTAATGGCCCAACATATTATTATGAGATTGACGGTAAAAATTATACAGTTTTTTCTGGTTCAGAATCAAATGAGATAAGTATATATCTACAACGATAAATTATTTAGGAGTGTTTTATGAAAAAACAAGCTGTTCTATTAATATTTTTGCTTCTGGTTATGTGTCTGAATGCTCAGAATGAGATAGCGCCATCTACTAGTCAGGGATCCATTTATCTCTATTCTGGTAATCTTACCGGAACTGAACAGTTAAAGATAAAAGCTTATATCTGGGGACAGGTTAGAAACCCGGGACTGTACATTATTCCCGATAATACAGATTTGCTAACACTTATATCCTCTGCTGGAGGACCAACAGAGAACGCAAAACTTACAAAAGTTAAAATAGTCAGGCAAACTGATGAGGGTGAGAAGATTATAATGGTTGATCTAAAAGAGTATACTAAAACAGCAGATCAAACCCTAATACCTCTGATTCAACCTGGTGATACAGTAGTTGTACCAGGAACAACTTTTTACGCTATGACAAAGATAGCTGAGTGGCTCTCTAAAATTGCCATTTTCTTAAGTATTTATGTTATTATAAAAGATATATAGGACAAAATTATGGAAAATAAAAAAAACAATTTCTATCTTGATGATATTGAAGAACATGAACTGAATCTCACGGATTATCTTAATGTAATTCTCAGATATAAATTTCATGTAATTCTCATCTTTATCACGGTTATGATTGTAGCCTATTTTTATACTGCGAATCAACCACGAATTTATAAAGCAACCTGTAAAATATTAATAGACGATAAAGTCTCAAATGACTTATTATTCAATAGCTTCTCTAATAAAGCAACTAATCTGAACAACAATATTCATATCCTTAAAAGTCGACCTGTTTTGAATGCTGCCTATCAATTTATCAATTCTCACAACGATTATGATACGTTTCCTTTAAGTGAGCAGAAATCCCCTTTAGCTTATATAAAAGGGAATATGACCATTGATACCGAACGGGAAACCGATATCCTGATTATCAGTTTTGAATCGATTAATCCGCTGGAAGCTATGGTAATTACAAATGCGCTCGCGCGTGGTTTGATGCAACGTGATACTGAGTATGCTCAACGTGAATTCAGGACTACAAGAGAGTTTCTGGCTAATCAGCTTGATGAGAAGGATAGAGAATTACGGGCTTCAGAAGAGGATTTAAGAAATTTTAAACTTGAAAATGGAATCTCTATGCTGTCTGAAGAGACACAATCCATGATAGAACAATCCTCTCAATTAGGAGCATTACTTTCCAGTGCACAAACAGAGTTAGAGGTTGCCAATAATCAATTGGTATATCTTAAATCTGAGTTAAATAATCAGGATCTGCTGTTAAGTGATGTTAACTCTGTTCTTTCTTCACCATTACTTGAAGGTTTGAAACGTGAAATTGTTGAGAATCAGACCACCTATGTCAAGCTTCTAACCAAGTCTAATTATGATCCGAATCATCCAGAGCTATTAGCTTTAAACAATTCTATCCAGAGTGCAAAGCAGCAATTAACAGATGAGCTTCAGCGTTTGATAATGGTTAAGCGTGGCTCCAGTGATCCGCTTGTTTATCGCTCTGAGTTGATTGAAAAAATTTCGTCAGCCCAGCTAGATCAAAGTATCTATCAAGCTAAGGTTAACAGTTTAAGCAAAGAGTTGGCAAAATTTGAACAGAAGATGTCTGTACTGCCAGATACAGAGGTTGAGTTAGCGAGATTGGAGCGTAACTTTACATTGAATGAGAAGGTTTATTCGATGTTGTTAACAAACTATGAAGACATTAAGATAGCCGAGAAGTCAAAGATTGGTAATATACGTTTTGTTGAAGAGGCTATCCAACCTGGCGTGCCAATAAAACCCAACAAGAAAATGAATCTCCTGATTGGCCTTGTTCTTGGTCTTGGACTGGGCGTTGGGCTTGTCCTTTTATTACATTCTCTTGATACAAAGATCAGAACTATGGATGATGTGAGGAAGTTTGTAGGTATGCCGATTCTGGGAACTATACCTTATATCGATTCTCCGGAACAGGATATCGATCAATTAACGGGCAGGATAAGTACAAGTGATAGTGATCAGGAGGTCATGAACGAACTTGTGTCCAAAATGAAAGGTCGCATCATTACCAGTTATTCTCCAAAATCTTCTGCATCTGAGGCATTCAGGATTTTGCGAACGAATATCCTATCCAAGAAAAAGCAGAACGAATCGATGAGCATCATAATAACCAGCTCTGGTCCTAAAGAGGGTAAATCAACAACTATTGCTAATCTAGCTGTAACCTTAGCCCAGATGGAGGTGAAGGTTGTTTTGGTTGATGTTGATTTAAGAAGGCCGATGGTTCATAATCTATTTAATTTGAAAAAGGAACAGGGATTTAGTGATTATCTTTTTGATAAGAATGCCAATCTGGATGATTATATTAAGAACACATCCAATAATAACTTAAAGGTTATAACCAGTGGTTACATCCCGCCTAATCCATCCGAATTATTGGCTTCTCCAAGTATGGATAAGGCAATAATTGAGCTTAAAGAACGTTTCGATTTTGTTTTATTTGATTCTCCACCGCTTATTGCAGTAACCGACTCCTTAGTTTTAGCTCCAAAGGTTGATTTGATTTCTTTGGCAGTACGGGTTAACCGCGTAGATAAACAGGTTATCAAAAGGGCGATAGAATTGCTTGATAATCTTGATTTGAAAATAACAGGTGCTGTGATTAATGGTATTTTACCACATAAATATTACAACAGTTATGAATACAATTACTATTATTACTACTATTATGGAAAAGAACATGATACAAAGAAAACTTTCTCTAAACTCAAACGCAAAAATTAATCTTTTTCTGGATATTGAAAACAAGAGACCTGATGGTTATCATAATATCAGGACTCTTTTTCATGCGATTACTCTGGCTGACAGGTTAAATTTTACTTTGACAAAAAATGAGGACATTCGGATTTTGACAAACAAACCCTTTGTAAGTATCGAAGAGAATTTGATTTACAAAGTGGCGATCTTTATCAGAGAAAAATATAATGTGGTTAATAGTGTTTCTGTAGAGTTGGAGAAAAACATACCAATTTCTGCAGGATTAGGGGGTGGTAGTAGTAATGCAGCTACTACTATATTGGCATTATCAAGGTTATGGGGCTTAAATTTATCCATGGA
>CAYYLA010000002.1:7076-13079 GCA_964441785.1 uncultured Candidatus Cloacimonadota bacterium
CGATATTGCTCTACAGTTCGGTAGTGATATTAATTTTTTTTTAGTTGGTGGGACAGCTTTTGGAAAAGGTAGAGGCGAGCAGATTTCAGAATCACAGGATCTCTATTTTGATAATATATTTCTGGTGAAACCTGGCTTTGGAGTATCAGCCAGAGAGGCCTATGAAGCTGTTGATTTAGCTGAATTATCCAAGCTTAAAGATAAAACGGATTTTAGGTTGACTGAATTTGTAAAGACAGGAAATATAAAATATTGCTATAATGCTCTTGAAAAAGGGGTAAGAAGGTTATATAGTGAGATTGATGCTATGATTACTCAGATGATGCAGCTGGGCGCTTCGAATTCAATTTTGTCTGGAAGTGGCTCAACAATAATAGGTTTTTGTCCAGATAGACAGGTAGCTGAGAAACTATCCAATTTTTATTCCAAAAGGGGATATTGGAATTGCATTACTAAATCTAAGAAAAGGAGTACACTATGAACATTACTGATGTTAAGGTTTTTATCAGGGAGAGCAATCAATTAAAGGCATTTGTAAATATCGTAATAGACGATGCCTTTATAATCAGAAACATCAAAGTTATCGAAGGTCAAAATGGCTTATTTGTAGCTATGCCAAGTAGACGGGTAAGCACTGGAGAATATCGGGATATTGCACATCCAATAAACAAAGAGACAAGAAATCAGATCGAAAAGATCATAATTGAGAAGTACAAGGAAGTTCTTGAGGGAGCATTAGAAACTGCTAAGAGTGGTTATAGTGATAATCCTCATGAAAATCCTGCTTTTGAATTGGAATAGCCTGAAAGAAGTTGATAAATGTTTTCTAGATTGAAGATTTTTACTTGTAACGCGAACAAACCTTTGGCAGAAGAAGTTGCCAGGTTTGCAGGTATACCATTAGGTGATGCAGATGTATTCAAATTTTCTAATGATAATACATTTGTAAAAATAAATGAAAATGTCAGAGGAGCTGATACATATATTATTCAGCCCACCTGTTATCCGGTTAATGATAGTTTGATGGAATTACTTATCATGATTGATGCTCTTAAGAGAGCTTCGGCAAAGAAGATTAATGTGGTGATCCCATATTTTGCCTATGCCAGATCAGATAAGAAGGATCAACCCAGGGTTCCGATTACTGCTAAATTAGTTGCTGATTTATTGACAACTGCCGGGGCAGACAGGGTTGTATGTATGGATCTGCACTCCCAACAGATTCAGGGATTCTTTAATATTCCCGTTGATCATCTTACTTCAATGCCATTGTTTGCCAGATATTTCAAGGCAAACCTTGCGATGGAGAATCTCGTTGTTGTATCACCAGATGCTGGGGGAACAGAACGGGCTAGAAATATGGCTGAACGATTAAACTGTGATTTAGCTATTGGTGATAAACGACGTTTGGGAAATGATAATAAAGCTGAGATCCTGAATATTATCGGTGAAGTAGAGGGTAAAACAGCAATCTTGATAGATGATATTATTGATACAGGTGGAAGTCTGTGTAAAATGGCTAATACATTGGTTAAGAATAAGGCCAATAAAGTTTTTGCTGCTTGTTCACATGGAATCCTATCTGGGAAAGCTGTAGAAAACCTTGAAAAATCACCTATCGAAAAATTATATATAACGGATTCTATTCTGTTGAGTCCTGAAAAGAGAAAATGTAAAAAAATCGTACAATTGTCAACAGCTGAATTACTTGCTGTTGCCATAAAAAAAATCCATATCGAAGAATCTTTAAGTATTCTGTTCCGATAAAGATGTACAACCCCAGAAGGGGATTTCACGGAGGAAAATAATGAACGTAAAAATCGAAGCAAAAGCTAGAGTGAAAGGTAAAAAATCTGATCTCACAAATCTCAGGAACGCTGGATTTATTCCGGCTATTATTTATGGTGAAGGTCAAGAAGGGATAAAGATCTCTCTTGAAAAGATCCCTTTCGTAAAAATCTATAAGAAAACAATAGGTGAATTTTCTATGTTTAATATAGATGTTGAGGGCAAAACTTTTACAACCATAATTAAAGATAAACAAGTACATCCAGTATCTAGAGAATTTATGCATATAGATTTTCAGGAACTTCATAAGGGCGTTGCTATTACCGTAAGCATCCCTATTAAGTATGTTGGTGAACCTGAAGGCGTAAAAGAGGGTGGATTACTTGATGTGTTGGTAAGAGAGATTGAGTTATCTTGTTTACCAAAAGATATTCCTGAAGGTTTTGAAGTTGATATTACCAACCTTAAGCTTGATGAATCAATTCACCTTAAAGATGTGAATCTTGGCGGGTACGATCTTAAATTACCTGAAGAAACAACACTTGTTTCTGTAAGATTACCACGCGGTGCATCTGAAGATGAAGCTGAAGAAACTGAAGAAGGTGAAGCAGTAGAAGAAACTGCTACTAGCGAAGAGTAATGCAGTTAATTGTCGGATTAGGAAATCCAGGATCTGGTTATAACCTAAATCGGCATAATGTCGGATTCTTAATATTAGAATCTTTGGCTAAGGATCTGGGATATAAATTTAAGAAAAAAAAGCATTATGATTATTTTGTGCATCAAAATGCAATTTTCATAAAGCCCAGAACCTATATGAACAACAGCGGAATTGCTGTTACATCAGTTTTAACCGGAAACAGAATAGATGATATCCTGGTTATTGTTGATGATATTCACTTGCCAGTTGGCCAGATTCGAATTCGGAACAGTGGTGGATTTGGTGGTCACAATGGCCTTAAATCTATTGGCAGTGCATTAGGCTCTAATGAATTCAAACGAATGCGCATTGGAGTTGGAGGTCCGGGAGATAAAGAATTAAGAGATTTTGTTCTTTCGGATATCAATATGGATGAAAGAGATGTTTTTGAATTTTGCTTCTCTTTCGGAAAGGAGCTTCTAAGGATCTATATGGAGTCTGAATTTAATGAAGTTCTAAATTATTATAGTAGAAATAAAAATTCCTATTCTGAGAAAATAGAAGAGCTCAGGATCGCCGGTGATTCTTAGAATCACCATTTATGACCAAAGGAGGAAATAAATGCAAAGAAAGTATGAAAGCATGCTTGTGCTTGTACCTACTTTATCTGAAGAGGCTTTAACCTCGGAACTTGAAAAGGTACAGAAATTTGTTAAAGAAAATGAAGGTGAGATTTTAAATTTGGACAATTGGGGAAAGAGAAATCTTGCTTACGAAATCAACGATTTAAGAGAAGGTTACTACAGCGTATTACACTTCAACTTCGAAGCTGACAAGATTCACGAATACGAAAGAATTATTAAACTTAATGAGAATATTATCCGCTATAATATCCTTGTTAAATCCTGATAAACCTGGAGGTTTTCAATGGCTAGTGAACTAAGATTACCACGTGTAAATGTAATTATTTTAAGCGGTAGATTAACAAGAGATGTTGAGCTTAGATATACACCATCAGGTACTCCTGTGGCAAAATTATCTGTAGCCTTTGACCGTAGTTATCAAAGAGATGGAGAATGGGTCCAGGAAACCAGCTACATTGATGTTGTAGTCTGGAGTAAGAGAGCTGAACAGTGTGGTGAAAACCTGCATAAGGGATCAGCAGTGCTTGTGGAAGGCTATTTGAAAACTAGAACCTATCAGGACAAAGATAATCAAAATAGAAAAATTACAGAGATTATTGCTACTAAAGTTAATTTCCTTGAAAAATCAAGCGATAATAGTGGTAGCTACTCTGCAAAACCAACTATGAATGTTGCGTCGGATATTACGGATGACGATGTACCATTCTAAAGTATAGATAGGAGAATGAATATAAATGGAAGAAAAAAAAATAGAACAAAAAGAAACTCAAGCAGTTGAAGTAAAGAAGACTGAGACAAGAAGAGAAGGTGAAGATAGAAGACCTAGACCATCTCGTCCAGGCCGTCCTCAGAATTCTCGCGGAAAATTTCGCTCAAAAAAGAAATTCTCTTTCAGAAGAAAGGGATGCTATTTCTGTAAAAATAAAGACGTAGCCATAGATTATAAAGATGTTAATCTATTAAAAAGATATGTAGCAGAAAGTGGCAAAATATCTCCAAGAAGATTTACTGGAACATGTGCAAAACACCAGAGAAAATTAGTTGTTGAGATTAAAAAAGCCCGCCAGATGTCATTATTGCCATATACTGATAAACACTAGTTGTGATCTGGTTCGCTGTTGTAGCAGCTTTATTGTCAATTAATTCTCCATTTTTGGGGTTGATCTTTATATTATCATTTAGTGATAGATATTGTGTAGAAAATAGAGTTAAGCTGGATTTTATCAGCTTTGCTCTTATCCTTCTCCTGTTAATTGTTACAGGTATGATTGATACGCTTATCCTGACAGATGCAATTTTCGGCGCTGTTGCTCCGGCGGTTGTCTTTCTTATCTGTCTTAAACGGGATAAAAACTATTTTCATTCGATTCTTTATATGTTTGGAATGATCGGTTTATATAGTGTTTTTCGATTTGCTGTCTTCGGAGACATCTTTGCTGTAAGATTAGCAGAAGCTTCTGAGCAATTAGTTGAAATGCTGAGCTCAGAAAATCAGGATTTGGTGAAGGATTATCTTTCCACATATAAAACACTTGTGGAACATTATTATATCGGGATTTGGTCATTTAGTATTTCTCTTGCAGGATATATTGGTGTACTTTTAAGATCCCGGAGAGTAAAATCAAAATGGAGACATAAAGAGATCAGGATTCAGTTTTTCTGGGTCTATATATTGATGTTGGGATTAGGTTTATTCCTCATGCCACAGACCAGAATAATTGCTGTAAATCTCTTAATGGTGATAGCTCCGATCTTTGTTATTTCTGGTTTCTCGATTATTGATTTTTATCTTGGGGAACACCTGAAAAGATCAAGGCTGTTACTGATTGTATTTGTTTCGGCTATAGTATTAATTCTTCCTTATCTTGGATTAATTATGCTCATAGGCTTAACAGATGTGTGGTTCAATTATAGAAAAATTTATAAGGAGGGGAATGATGAAAATCATCCTAACTAAAGATATAAGAAAACTTGGATTAGCTGGTGAGGTTGTTAATGTGGCTAATGGTTATGCCAGAAACTACCTGATTCCAAAAAACTTTGCAATTCTTGCAACTCCACATAATATGAAAAAAGTGGAAACAATTAAGAAAGAAGCTGAATTAGCTAAACTCGAAATTGAAAACAGATATAAAGCTATAGCAATGAAATTAGACGGTGTTGAGCTTAAATATAATCGTAAAGCTGATGAGAATGGTCATCTTTTCGGTTCTGTTTCTGAAGTCGATATTGTTAATTCATTAAAAGAGCTTGAAATTGATGTTCACAAATCTCATGTTGTAATGGAGAAACATTTAAAAGAGCTTGGTACTTTTGAAGTGACTGTTGAGTTCACATCTGATATCAAAAGTACAATTAAAGTAGACGTTGAAAACGAATAAATTAGGAGGTTCCCTTGAGTAAAATAATGAAATCAATCGTTACCGTTCTTGGATGGCTTTTGTTATTAGCCTCATTTGCTTCAATTGGTTTCACAACAGATGACCCAACCTTCGGTGTGCCTTTTTATCTGGTATTCTTCGTAGTTGTATTCCTGTTGGTTTATCTTTATATTAAAACACATCGTGCACATCGTCAAACCGATGCTAAAACAATTGATCTGCTTCATAAGATTACTGGTATAGTTTTATTAGTCATTGCAGTTTTAAGCCCGACTATGATCTTCAGATCAGCAAATTTCACTACTATGATTTATGTGATTATTTCGCTGATTACTCTTGTATTGATGGGTGTTGGAGCTTTAGCTATTTCTATGATTAATAGCGATAAAGATAACAAGATGATTGCTAGAATTCTTGGCTATCTTCTGCTTATAATTATCTCTGCTGTTCCTGCTTTAGTTATGATATCTTATGATAGTAGCTATAATGCTCTTGGGATGGCTTACTATGCAGCTGTTTTAGTTGCTATTTTCTCATGGTGGGGTTTTTC
>CAYYLA010000002.1:13109-25849 GCA_964441785.1 uncultured Candidatus Cloacimonadota bacterium
TTATACTCAAGGAAAGATTAGTTTTTTATGAGTCTTACTTTCGCAGGTAATGCATTTGAAAAACTTTTGTATAATCTTGCGGGAGATAAATATAGGATACTTGTAAAAATTGCTCTTAATTGGAAAAAAATTGTTGGACCTTTGTTAGCTCAGAGAACTGAGTTAACCAGGTTTTCTAATAATATTTTATATGTTGGGGTCTCTAATAGCGTTTGGCTGCAAGAGTTAATGCTTAAGAGACCCCAATTGCTTATGGACCTTAAAAATAATACCGGCATTGATATAAAGGATATTATTTTTTTTATTAAAACGTAGAGGTGATTATGGTGAAAATAGCTCCCTCAATTCTAGCTGCTGATTTTACTAAATTGGCAGAAGAGATTACGGCTATTGAAAAAGCAGGAGCGGACATTATACATCTGGATGTTATGGATGGCCATTTTGTCCCTAATTT
Organism: uncultured Candidatus Cloacimonadota bacterium; assembly: GCA_964441785.1. GTDB lineage: Bacteria > Cloacimonadota > Cloacimonadia > Cloacimonadales > TCS61 > CAYYLA01. Next base: position 13,564 of record CAYYLA010000002.1, read on the forward strand.
AACCTTTGGATTACCCATTATTAAACAAATCAGGAAGATTACAGATCTCCCTTTTGATGTCCATTTAATGGTTACAAATCCAGAAGATTTCTTTAAACCACTGGCTGAGATTGGGGTCCAGTATATCTCATTTCATCCCGAAACTGTTTATCATGCACATCGTCAGATTAACCTGATTAAGGAGTATGGCATTAAAGCTGGGATTGTATTAAATCCAGGGACATCTCTTTCTTATGTCGATTCACTGATTCAAGAGGTCGATTTCATCTTGCTTATGAGCGTTAATCCAGGATTTGGTGGGCAGAAATTTATCACATCTACTTTTTCGAAGCTGACGAAATTAGAGGAACTTCGAGAAAAACATAATCCACAAATGCTCATCGAAATTGATGGAGGGGTCAATAACCTGAATGCCCATGATTTAGTGGCTGGTGGGGCAGATATGCTTGTGGCTGGATCCTATGTGTTTAATGGTAATTATCGTGAACAAATAAATAGTTTGAGAGAGTAGAACATGTTTAATAACCTAACTGAAAGATTTGACGGTATCTTTAAGAAACTTAAAGGTCAGGGGAAACTCACAGAAAAGAACATTCAAGATAGCATGCGAGAAGTTAGGCGAGCCTTATTAGAAGCTGATGTTAACTTCAAAATTGCTAAGAATTTTATCAATGAAGTATCAAAACGTGCAATTGGAACTGATGTGATGAAAAGTCTTACGCCTGGTCACCAGGTGGTAAAAATCGTTCATCAACAACTTATCCAGTTAATGGGTGAATCAAAATTTGATGTGAAACTTCATGATAATAAAACTACCAGAATAATGATGGTTGGTTTACAGGGTTCTGGTAAAACAACATCCTGTGCAAAATTAGCAAGTAAATTCAGATCCAAGGTGATTGCTCCTTCAATGGTTGCCTGCGATGTATACCGTCCTGCGGCTGTTCATCAATTAGAGGTGCTTGGCAAGCAACTTAACATTCCTGTATATTCCGAATCCAAAAGCAAGAATGTTTTAAAAATTGCTAAGAAGGCAATCAAAGAAGCTGATAAAAATGAAAACAATTTGATGATCTTCGATACAGCTGGTCGTCTTCATATTGATGATAAGCTTATGAAAGAACTTAGAGATTTAAAGAAATTGATAGATCCTGATTACATATTCTTTGTCGCAGATGCAATGACAGGTCAGGATGCAGTAACCGTTGCTAAGGAGTTTAATGATCAGCTGGAATTTTCCGGTGTGATATTAACAAAAATGGATAGTGATGCCCGAGGTGGGGCAGCATTGTCAATTAAAGCAGTAACTGGAAAACCGGTTGTGTATGTCGGTACAGGCGAGAAGATTTCGGACCTGGATGAGTTTCATCCTGATCGTATGGCGAATAGAATTTTGGGGATGGGTGATGTACTGAGCCTTATCGAGAAAGCTGAAGCAAGCTTTGATCAGGAAGAAGCTGAGAAATTAGCTAAGAAGCTGAAGAAAAATCAATTTACTTTTACCGATTTTCTTGGTCAGCTTCAACAGATTCAGAATATGGGTCCATTAGACCAGTTGTTGGGAATGATGCCTGGTGCAGGAACAAAAGCATTAAAGGGCTTGAAAGTAGATGAAAAAAATATCAAACATATTGAGGCAATTATATATTCAATGACACCAAGAGAGCGCGAGAAGCCGATGTTGATCAATGGCTCACGAAGATTACGCATAGCGAACGGATGTGGTCGCCCAGTTCAAGAGGTAAATCGCCTGCTGAAGCAATTTGATCAAATGAAAAAAATGATGAAAAAGATGAACTCTGGTGGTGCATTTAAAGGAAATATGATGCCTTTTTAAAATATTGCTTGACGTAGGGTTAACCGAAAAAATTTAATCGCAACGCTATTTAAGCAATATTTTGAAAAAGGAGAATAGATGGTAAAATTAAGATTGAGAAGAATGGGTGCTATTAACAGACCATTTTACAGGATAGTTGCTGTTGATTCTAGAAAGAAAAGAGACGGTGGATATCTTGATAATATTGGTTATTACGATCCAAAAACAGAACCATTAACATTAAAGGTTCATATTGATAAAGCAATCGACTGGCTTAGCAAGGGAGCTCAACCTTCTGATACAGTTCGTTCTTTGTTTAAAAAAGCAGGTGTTCTGGAAAAATGGCATAATATTCGTATGAATATTAAAAATGATAAAGAAGATGCAACAGAAGAGATCGTTAAAGAAGATCCTGCTGTTGAAGAAGTTGTTGAAGCTGCTGTTGAAACAGAAGAACCAGCTGAATCTGAGGAGTAACCTATGAAAGACCTTATCGAATTTATCGTGAGAGCGTTAGTTGACGATCCCAGTGCTATTGATATCAAAGAAGTTGCAGGTGACAAGGTTACTATTTATGAATTACGAGCAGCTAAAAGCGATATTGGTAAGGTGATTGGTAAGAAAGGTAGAACTGCTGGAGCAATTCGTACCCTTATCAATGCGGTCTCTGCACGTCAGGGTAAAAGAGCTGTATTAGAAATAATCGAATAATGCAGTTAACGGATCTTACTCCTTTTGGTCGTTTAGACAGCCAGATGGATGAAGATGGATTTATAATTCTTCATACATACAAAAATTTCATACCCGAGTTTTTGGATGAAGAAAATGTTTTTTTGGTCCTTAAAGATGATAGCGTGAGATATGTGACACTGAAAGAGGTGAAGCTGGGGAAATTTATAAGGTTGAAATTCCAGAGGAATTATTTTATCAAACAAATGTTAGATGATGACCTGGTAAGGGTTATGATCCCTGATGATGTTGTTGATAGAATTATGAAAGATACAGGAAAGGAACCATATAAAGGATTGAGTGTGTTCTTCAATGATACATTGTTAGGTGTTGTTAAGGATGATTTCTATAACGGAGCACATAGTGTTCTGGAGATAGTTACTCAATCAGGCAGGGAAATCATGGTACCCTTAGTGGAAAAATATGTTTCTCACCTGGATGATGTTGAAATTCATCTGCAAAATATTGATGAATTGCTGGATTTATGAAGATTAGTATCTTAACACTTTTTCCAGATTTGTTCTCACCCTTTTTTCAGGAAAGTATGATTGGCATTGCCAGTGATAAAAACATCTTTGAAAAAGAGATAATAAATATTCGTGATTTTACACATGATCGACACAATAAGGTGGATGATTATCCTTATGGAGGTGGACCCGGCATGGTAATGAAACCGGATCCAATTTGGGAAGCACTTGAAAGTATCGAAAATATTAAGAATATACCGGTAATATACTTCACTCCTCAAGGTCGATTATTAACTCAGGATGTGATAAAGGAATTCTGTTCCTGCGATCACTTAGTTCTGCTATGTGGTCATTATAAAGAGATTGATCAGCGGGTCAGGGATCATCTGGTAACAGAAGAATTATCTATTGGAGATTATGTGTTATCTGGAGGGGAGCTACCTGCCATGGTTTTTATGGATGCAATTATCAGATTGCAGGAAGGGGTGCTTGGTGATATTGAATCAGCTAAAACTGATTCTCATGAACAGAAACTTCTGGGTTGTCCTCATTATACACGTCCACCGGAATATCGGGGATTAAAGGTCCCAGATGTACTGTTGTCAGGAAATCATAAAAAGATTGATGAGTGGCGATTGGAGAAATCATTGGAAATTACAAAGAAGGTCAGACCTGATTTGTTCAAAGAATATCAGGAGATGAATGATGAATAATGTTTACCTCGGTTTGGTTCATCACCCTGTTTACAATAAGTTTAAAGAGACTGTTACTACGTCTATTACTAATCTTGATATTCATGATATTGCTCGATCATGTAAAACATTTGGAATCAAAAAATACTTCATTATAAATCCTTTGGAAACACAAAAAAAAATGTTGGATCGCGTAGCTGATTTCTGGCGAAGTGAGATAGCATTAAAGTATAATGAAGATAGAGTTAATGCATTAAGCTTAGTAAAACATACATATACTGTGGCTGATGCTATTACGTTTGTAAAGAACCAGGAAGATATAGATCCTGTTGTTGTTACAACTACTGCGTTAACAATGGATAACCAGGTTGATCTGGTGAAAATTAGTGAAGAAAACCGACCTGTTTTATTGCTTTTTGGAACAGGAAATGGTTTGACAGAGGATATCCATAGAGAGGCTGATTTCATATTGAAACCTATTGGGGGTTCCAATCAATACAATCACCTCTCAGTCAGAAGCGCTGTAGCAATAATTTTGGATCGTTTATTTTCCGAAAAATAAAGGAGGAACGATGGATATTGTTCAACAAGTAGGTAAAGATCAATTACGTACAGATCTCCCTGAATATAAAGTTGGAGATACTGTAAAAGTTCACTATAAGATTAAAGAGGGAGCAAAAGAAAGAATTCAGGTTTTTCAGGGAATTATAATCCAAAAACGTGGTTCTGGAATCTCTGCAACATTTACTGTAAGAAAAATCAGTAATGGTGTTGGAGTAGAAAGAATTTTCCCACAACACTCACCAAATATCGACAAGATTGATGTTGTCAGGTTTGGTCGTGTGCGTAGAGCTAAACTTTTCTATCTAAGAAATGCTAAAGGTAAAGCTGCCAGAGTTAAAGAGAAGAAAAGATATTAATATTTCGATTTCCAGGAGCTCCTATGTGAGCTCCTTTTTTTTGTCTAATTCTTGGTCTTCTGCAGTGGTACTTGGATAAAGAAGGTAGAACCCTCTCCAAGCTGACTTTCAACCCAGATTTTGCCACCATGCCGCATGATAATTCTTTTAACTATAGATAGACCAGCACCTGTCCCTTCAAATTCTTCTTCTCGATTTAATCGCTGGAAAACATCAAAAATCTTATCTTTGTATTTCATGTTCAAACCAATTCCATTATCTTTAATAGATATGACGATTGAATCAACATCGGGCATTTCATGATCTATCTTGATGACTATGTTCTCCTGTTTTTGTGAGAATTTTACTGCATTGTCCAGCAGGTTGGTGAAAACCTGTTTCAGTAATCCGAAATCACCTGAAACAAATGGAAGATCAGAGATACTGAAATCTATGTTTTTATCTTGGTATTGTACTTCAACTTCTCTGGCTAATTCTGTTATCATCATGTGCAGGTCAACAGGATTGCGTTTTATTTGATAGCGTTCAACCCGAGAGAATTTTAATAACTCATTAATTAAAGTCGTTAATTTTATTGCACTTGAATTTAAAATATTCAGCAATCGTATTGCTTTCTTATCAAGCATATCAGAATGATCGCTCAGAAGTATATTCGTGAAACCGTTAATTGCTCTTAAAGGGGCTCGCAAATCATGAGAAACAGTATAGGTGAATGATTCTAACTCTTCATTTGCATAGGATAGTTTTTTGTTTGATTTTCTTAGATTTTCTGATATTATGTTCACATCTTCAACCAGATAGGTAAGGGCTTTTTGTGTCTCAGAAAGTTCTTTACTCTTAGATTCAATTTCTACTTTTTTTTGTTCAAACTCTTGTTCCAGTTTATAATAATAGTCCTTTATCTTGCTCTCAGTTCTCATGGTATCACTTACATCAATTATTGAACAAGCTGTATACTTCTCTTCACTACTGCTTCTATAGCTGAAAAATGAAAAGCTGCAATCTATCTCCTGACCATCCTTTCTTATTTCCTTGCTGACAATATCGACCTTGTCTTTAAACTCAAGTTTGGCTGTAAGTCGATCAAGTTTATCTGTTGATAATGCAATATCCGTGATTGAATTACTGGCTAATTCCTGAATGTTTGAATATCCAAAAATCTTGAAAAAAGCATGATTTGCGTAAATGATGTTATAATGATTATCTATAACTACAAACCCATTAAGTGAATTATCGAGTGCTTCAAAAAGGGATCGCATTTGAATCTCTCGATTCTCCTTCTCGGTAGCATTATGGCAGAAAACAAAATTATACTCATCGCCTTGAAATTCGAAATAATTGTTATATATTTCAACGGGGTACGTTGATCGATTCCTTTTAAAAAACCGTGATTTTTCGAAGATATGTTTCTCTTTTTTCAGCAGTTGCCAGAAGTTCTCCCATTTCTTTTTATTCAGATTTTTATTGATCTTAAAATAGAATTCATTAATAAGATCTTGTTTTTTATAGTCCAAATTTCTGGAGGCAGCAGAATTTAAATATTTTATTCTACCTGAGCTGTCTATCCAATATGCTTCTTCTGTAGAATTATCCAGTGATGAGTGGATTAGTTTTAACTGAATTTCAGAATGTCTAGCCTCTGTAATATCATCGATAATGAAAACAAAATAACCCAAGAATTTATCCTCTTTATAAGCTGGATACAATGTTAGGTAATACCATTTATTGTTAATAGTGATTTCCTTAGAAAAGCGTTTTAGTTGTTTTAAGCCGGAGGTAAGAAAATCAACTATCTCTATTTTCGGTAAAAATGGTAATTCAGCAAGATATTTATTAATCACAACATCTTTATCCATATCTGACATCTTACAGAATTTCTGGTTACAGTTAAGGATTATTCCGGCTGAATTTATTACACAGATTCCATTATTTATGGCATTAAAGGTTGTTTGCCAGTGATCAAGAGAATCAAGAAGATTCGTTTTCTCCAATCGCTCTTGTGAAAAGTCTTTTGCATTACAGAGGATCGCTACCGGTTTTTCTCCCTGGTAAACTAATTGATTTTTCTGCTTAATCCATCGCTTATTTCCCGATGGATCAATAATAGCGAATATACAATCTTCGGGAGGATCCAATAATTGAAACAGATTATAAAGATTTTTTAAATATGATGTAAATTCAGGCTGACAAATAGTATGTAGGAACGATTTATTTTCATAAAAATACTTTGGCGTATAGCCTGTTACAATTTCAGAAGAAGGGCTTACATATTGAAATGACATGTCTTCCAGATTAATCTGATAAATAAAATCAGATGAGTTCTCTACAATGATTCTAAACATATCATCTCTAAACTTTAACTTCGATTCAACAAGCTTTGTCTTAATTTTCTCATTAGCTAAATTAATCGTCATTTTCAATCGTTCTTTTCGAAGAAAAATAACAATAATAGTTGCTGTAAGAAAGATCAGAGCTATAGCGATAAGTAGAATTCTATCTCTATTACTTGGGTTATCTTTCTCATACAATCCAAACCATTTCTCCTGAAGTTTACGGTAGGTCCCATCATTGATTAGAATTGATAATCCTTCATTGAGTATATGTACTAATTCATGATTGTTTTTGCTTACAGCAAAACAGTAACGTTGAGAAATAATGGATACGTCTGATATCTCAATGTTTTTGTATCCCAGGGTATTGATAAAATAATTCCCCTGCAATCTGGCTAAAAGAGCTGCATCAAAATTACCTCGGGATAATAGCCTTAGGGCAACACGTTGGTTTGGAACAGGTATAATTTTATCGGTGATTCCCTTATCAATGAGAAAATCGTGCATTATATCACCCTGCTGTATTAGTACTGCTTTGTCTGATAATTCCTCTATCTCAGTAATTTTATTTTCTTTTCGAGAGAAAATGGAATGGTACACAATGCTGTGCGGGTTAGAAAAATCCACTACTTCATCCCTGCTCTCCGAAAAATACATGCCCATTAAAATATCAGTTTCTCCACTTACCAGATTATTGCGAACTTCACTCCAGGGACCCAATTCTATATGATATTTCAACCCTGTTACTCTGGCAATATTTTCGAATAATTCAAAATTAAATCCATCGGGTATACCATCTTCATTAATAAACTCGTAAGGTGGATAGTTCATGTCCCCCTGAACACGGTAATTATGTTCAAAGTCAACAACACAAAAAAGACTGATTGATGACAGTATCCAACAGATAATTAGAGGTATTTGAATCTTATATTTCATCATTAGATCTCTTAAAAATGAGGTTCTGACTCAGTTGTTTTTAATCATAAAGCAGTTAAAATAATTAGAATGAACAATGATTAATAATGTCTCTCTTAATGTAATTTTAAAGAAAACTCCTCCTCTCTAGATCTCTTTGTTCATCCTTACGTTTTAAATCCTCTCGTTTATCATAACGGTGTTTACCCTTACCTACACCAAGGGTTATTTTTACAATACCCTTCTCATTGATATAGAGATCCAGAGGTACAAGCGTGAATCCTCTTTCTTCAACTTTTACTGTGAGTTTTCTGATCTCATTACGATTTAGAAGCAGTTTTCTAATACGTTCAGGTTTATGATTATTATAACTTGCTTCTTTATATATCCCTATGTGAAGGTTGTGTAGCCAGATTTCTCCTTTTGTTATCGTTGCATATGAATCTTTAAAATTGATTTTTCCTACTCGAATTGATTTGATCTCAGTTCCTACAAGAACGATTCCCGCTTCAATCGTTTCTGTTATGAAATAATTATGTTCTGCCTTTTTATTCTTGAATTGCTTCATTTTCTACCTCTTGCTTAAATTTAATTTTTCCATCAGCTTTGTCAATCAGTTTAACAAGTGATTTTAGCAATACTTAAAAAGGATTGACAAAATAGAAGACAACGGAAAAAAGATATTATAATTTCTGAATAAAATAGAGGGAAAATGAATATAGTTTATGTCTGTATGACAATGTTTATTTTGGCATTTTTAACTGTTTATACAATAACACCTTTTGTAATAAGATTTGCCTGGAAGATTAATTTTGTAGATAATCCAAATGCAAGGAAAGTTCATAAAAAAGCAATCCCACTTCTAGGAGGAATAGCTGTATTTCTTGGATTTTTCTTTCTTGCTCTTTATACCTTTGTAACAAAACAACATGCAATAACGATACCTATTCTTGGTTATTTGCTGGGAGCAATGGTTATAGTGCTTGTTGGTGTGGTGGATGATCGCAGGGGAATGTCGCCCATAGTAAAGATGTCTGGTCAGATTCTTTCTTGTTTGATATTTGTTTTTTCTAATGATGTGCAAACCCTTTTTGGTCCGATTTTTATAACACTTCCAATTATTATTCTCTGGATGGTTGGATTAATGAATGCCTTGAATTTTCTTGATAATATGGATGGGATCATCACAGGGATGTCGGGAATTCTTGCTCTTGGGTTTTATGCCATCAGTTTTATCAGTAAAACCCCTGATTTAGCGGCAAGGGCTGACATAATTTCATTGATTTCTCTTATATTTGCTGGCTCAGTTTTTGGGTTTCTGCCCTACAATTTCAATCCGGCGAAGATTTTTTTAGGTGATGCTGGCAGTATGTTTATTGGCTATTTCTTAGGGTCTATGGGCATATTAGGTGGAGGTTTGGCTGTAGAAAGTACAGGGAATAATCTATACTATCTATTTCCCGTACTTTTATTAAGCTACGCTATCTTTGATATCTCATTGGTTAGTATTACCCGGAAACGTGATGGTAGAAGACTCAGTCAGGGAGGAAAAGATCATTCAACCCATAGAATTGGCACAGCAATAGGATCACCAAAAATAACAGCTATGCTTGTTTATCTCATTAATATTATCATTGTTTTGACTACAATTATTGTGTTCAAAATGGAGTCTGATGAGCTTCTGATTTTCTCAACTATTCTTTTTGCAGTTATCTTTTTAATTTTTGGGCGAAAATTGGATCAGATCCCAATAATTGTTCCTGATAATCAGAAAAAGTGATGGGTATTGTTTTTTGCATCTTAAACTATTAGGTACTGCTCCAGGGTTATCTTTTCCCGATAAATCTCATAGTTCATATTGGATAGAACATAATGATTCCATAATTTTATTGGATTGTGGAGAGGGTACAACTCGAAGAGTCTTAGAAGAAAATCTCGATTTTGATAGTATCGATGCCATTATTATCAGCCATTTTCATCCTGATCATATAAGTGGGATTTTTATGCTGATCCAGAATATGCATATCAAACAAAGAAAAAAAGTTCTAGATATTTTCTTACCGGAGAGAAGAGATGAGTTTGTTAAGATAATGCAATACTTCTATCTCTTTCCGAAACGGTTAAGTTTTAAGATAAATCTCAAAGATATGAGGAATGTAGAAGAGACATATAGCTGGATTAGACCTATAGCTAATGATCATCTGCAATATTTAAGCTCATATGTGCGAAAACATAATTTGTCTAACAGCTGTAGTTCCTGGTCTTTTCTTTTAAACATCTCCAATAGAGATGTTTTTATCAGCTGTGATTTAAAAGATATAGCTTTATTGGAGTCTTATAAAATGTGTGATATCCTGATTGTAGATGGATACCACCTCAAAGCGAGAGAATTTGCCTCTGTGGTATGTTTCCGGGATGAAACAAATTTGAGTAAAATTGTTTTGACACATGGGGTGTCTAAGGATTTGTTAGCACTCTATAGATCAAAAATAACAGAGGTTTTCGAATTGGCAGAAGATGGTAAAAAAATCGATATATAGTTTGGTTATAATGCTTTTTTTTGTTGGATGTAGTATAAATAATCCACTTAGATCTGCACGTAAATTTAACAGACAAAAGAATTATGTTGCTGCGATAGAGCACTATGACAATTTTCTGGGAAAGTCTAATAATCTTGAGCTTAAGACAGTTGCTGAAATAGAAAGGGCTGAGTGCTATTATTATCTGGGTCTAAGGGCTGTTGAAAAAGAAAATTGGCTGCTTGGTAGCAAACTACTTTTTTTAAGTAACTCCGAGGAAGCTGATGAAGAGCTGGATCTTTGTTATCAACAGTTAGCCCTTGCTGCTTATGATGAAGGTGACTCTGTTCTGGCGATTTCATATTTTCAAAAGATTAAGGATTATTTAGGTGATTCTGAGCTGAGAGAAGATGCATTAGTTAACATCATTTCCTACTATCATGAAGTTAATGATGATTCAACTGCTTTCGAAAATTATCTTCTTCTTGTTGATGAATATGAGAACAACACTCAAATTCCTGAACTATGTAATGTTTTAAATGTTTATATTGTTGATAAAGCAGAAAAATTGTTCACAGAAGCAGACTCGTCTAATTTTTCAGCTAATTATGAGGAACTTCTTGCTCTGATGAGTTTGCCTATTCCTGGCAAAGGTGATATATCCAATATTATTGGTGATTATCATAAACAAAGAGGAGATTATTTATTTGCAAATAACAACTTTATTGAAGCATTTAGCGATTATCATGATGCTGAACAATATAATGAGCAGCTGAAAGAGTATCACAATACCAGGAAGGAAGATTATATCAAAAGTATCCTGGATCGAGCTACAAACCTTGAAATGAATGGTGATTTTGAATATGCATTAGCTGCATTGGACGAAGCTTTGGCTGTGTTCCCCGATAATTCACAGGTTAAAACAAAAAAACTGGATCTCAATCGAAAAGTCTATAATGCAGAACTGGCTGAGAATGCATTTGTGAAAGCAGAAGAGTATAATAGCAATGGTAATTATGCTCAAGCACTAGAATATTATAGACAGTCAAATTCTTATCTTCATCGATCCGAAGTGAAGGATAAAATTGAGCTCATGGAAAATCTTATCAAAGCGGAAGAAAATCCTAAGGCTTTTGCTTTGGAGATTATCACATCCTATAAGAATGGCTTGCTAAATAAGGGTGTTAACGAAACTTTTTCTTCTGCGATTAATGAATTTGGTTCTGAGTTAACTGATAAATCAGATTGGAAAGTGTTGTTCTATTCTGGAGAATACAAATTTGAGGTACGAAATGATATTCTTACACCTGGTGACAGCTTCTACTTCGCCTGGATGGTTGATCTATCCAAACGGGCAATTGTGCCATTAAATAAATTAAGTGAAAATCTTATGGAGGGCACAACTCCTTATGAAGAATAGTCTGTTTCTGGTGATATTGTTGATGCTGGTTTGCAATATCGCTGCAAAAGAGTTTGATCTGAATGATTTTATTGATCCTGTTAAATATAATTGGGATAGATTAGAAAATTATCAAAGTTTCCGAGAGGATATTGACTTACGCAGGAGTCTACTTCAGATTTATTCAATGAAGAAAATGAGCGTTAGAAACAATATTCTACAGGCTATGGTTTTACCCGGTTTAGGCCATTATAATACCAATAATTATGTAAAAGGTCATATCCTGCTGGCTTCTGAGATTATTCTCTTTGGAACCAGCTTTTATTTCTATGACCAGGCAATGGAAAAATATGATAAATACAAGATAATAACTGATAAAATACCTGATATTTCCTCCGAAATCGCACAAGAATATGATATCGAGGTTTTGCCGGTAAATGTTTTTTTAGGCACCAAAAAATACAAGGACGCTGAAAACTTTTCCCCAGCGCAGTTAATA
>CAYYLA010000002.1:25859-33789 GCA_964441785.1 uncultured Candidatus Cloacimonadota bacterium
TACAAGAATGCGACCTATATTATTGACATAAATCGTTATTACGAAGATGCAGAAACACCGTTCAGAAATTTCAAAATTTTTGCAGGTATTGGTTTGGCTGTCTGGCTTTATAATATTTATGATACCTGGAAAGTGACTGAAGAGTATAATAATGGTGTTTGGGATGAGTTGTATAATAATTATAAATCCGGTAATCTTCATCTTACTCCAACAGGTTTTTCTGTGAGGTTTTAATGAGAATAGTTAGAATAATTATCGCTTTAACCATTCTGGTATACCTGTTGGGATGTACCCTTGATATCAATCGGGATAATCCTCTTGATCCCTTTGATTCCGGTGAACACATTCCCGATGAGGTTGTGATTACAACTTTACCAAATACATCGATTGGTTCGGTTAATCTTCAATGGGAATTGCAAAATGATGCGGCAGGTTACTTGGTATATCGGTCGTTATCATATAATGGTGTTTATACACAAATTGCAGATATTACTTTCGAGGAAAATGACTATATAGGATCCTACGAGGATTACGAAGATTTGATCTCTGAAACTTGGTATTATTATAAGGTTTCGGCCTACTCAATTAATGGATTAGAAGGATATAGATCTCAGTCTACCTATACATATTTTATAGATGAATCTAATTAACGAACTCAATCAGGAACAACGAAAGGTTGTTGAAACAACAGAAGGACCTGTTTTAGTCCTTGCTGGTGCTGGCAGTGGTAAAACCCGTTGTGTTATTGCCAGATCGGTTTATCTTATCAAAAATAAGAGAATAAAACCGTGGAATATTCTTGTGGTTACCTTCACAAATAAAGCTGCTAGAGAACTCAAGAATAGACTGGAATCTGCGCTGGGAATATCTACAAGAGGTTTATGGATTGGAACGTTTCACTCCATCTGTGCTCGGATTCTGAGATTTGAACATGAACGATTGCCCTTTGATCAGAATTTCTCTATCTTTGATGATGACGATCAAAAAGCTGTTTTCAAAAAAATATATAATAAATTATCCATCAATACGAAAGAATTTCCTGTTAATTCTATTCGAAGCGTTATAAGCAGACAAAAAAGTTCATTAATCCGGGTAGATGATTTCTTTGATTTCAACGAATCCAACTTTTTTACCGACATGGCACATAAACTTTATGGCGAGTATCAAAAGGAATTATTGGCGAATAATGCTATCGATTTTGATGATTTACTGATGTATACTGCCTATCTTTTAGATGAAAATCCGGATATTCGATTAAAATATCAACAGATGTTTCCCTACGTTATGATTGATGAATATCAGGATACTAATTATGCTCAATTTAAGATAGTTAATTTCATTGCTAAAAAGCATAACAACCTGTGTGTTGTTGGTGATGATGATCAGGCTATCTACAGTTGGCGTGGTGCAGATATCAAGAATATTCTTCAGTTTGATGCAGATTATAAAGACGCAACTGTTATCAAACTGGAACGTAATTATCGATCACCCAAACAGGTTTTGATGCTGGCTAATGAGATTATAAGTAAGAATCAGAGCCGTCATGGAAAAGAACTTTGGACAGATCTTGAAAGTAAGGAAAAACCTCGATTATCAGTATTGGATAATGAAAATGATGAGGCACAATTTGTTGCCAATCGGATAGCTTATCGGATGAGTGAAGGATCTTCTCCTGATGATTGTGTTGTACTTTACAGAACTAATGCTCAATCAAGGGTTTTGGAGAATGCATTTCGGCGTGCAAAAATTTCCTATAAAATAGTAGGTGGTGTTAATTTTTATCAAAGAAAGGAGATAAAAGACCTGGTTGCATATCTGCGAATTCTGGTTAACAAAACAGATAATATTTCGTTACTACGTATTATAAATTTCCCTGCAAGAGGTTTGGGAAAGGTTGCAATTGGTCGGTTAATTAACAATGCAACTGCTCAGAATAAGCCGATATTAGAATATATTTTAACAAATGATTTAAAGGATTTTAAGGGGAAACAGAGGATTAACCTGTTGGATTTTGCTAAGAAGATTAAAGCTTTGGCGATTAAGGCAGAAACCGAATCCGTTGAGGATGTAGTAATATCCCTGGTTGATGATTTTGGATTACTTGATATTTATGAAAATAGTAATGATCCCCAGGATCTTGCCAGAGCTGAAAATATAAAGGAATTTGTCAATTCTGCCGGAGAATTTAAAGAGCATTTTATTGAGGAACGAGAGAGTGAAGCTAAGTTGGAAGAGTATCTTCAGGAGTTATCTTTATTAACAGACCTTGACAATGTTTCTGATGCTGAAGAAACTGTAAAATTAATGACAATGCATAATGCCAAAGGATTGGAATTTGATCATGTATTTGTTGTTGGTTTAGAGGATGGTCTATTGCCACACTCCAGATCCATCCAGGAAGAGAAGGCAATGGAAGAGGAGAGGCGGCTTTTCTATGTAGCTGTTACCCGGGCCAAAAAGAGTGTACATCTGTGTCATGTTAGGTATAGACGTGTATATAGTATTCAGATGCCTGGTATCCCAAGTAGATTTTTAAGTGATATTGATGGAGATCTTATTGATTTTGAAGATTGCAGCAGTGTTGGTATTGTCCGGGAAACTCGAAAAAAGCGAGTACCCAGGAAGAATTTAGTATTGGAAAACGACAAATTCTTCCAGATTGGTCAGAAAATTGCACATAAGAAATTTGGACAAGGTACTATCTTAAGTGTTGAAGGGAAAGGGAGTAATGCGAAATTGACTATCTCTTTTTCCAGTGGAGAGCTAAAAAAGATAATGGGATCTTTTGTTAATAAGATATGAGGGAATTATGCGTAAATATATAGTGATAATATTGATATTGCTTCTTTCTATTAGTCTTAATGCAGAGAAATATGCTGGCGAGATTTTTAGAATGGGAGCAGGTGTCAGGAATTTTGCCTTGGGTAATACCGGTTTAACAGATACGCAGACAAATGCAATTGCCTATTGGAATGCGGCTTTACTGAATAAAATATCCGATACCAGATTTGAAGTAATGCATGCAGAGGAATATCAGGGGCTTTTGAAGTATGATACTGCTGCTGCTGTTTGGGGTAATGATCAGAAAATCTCGGTTGTATTAACCAGAATAGGGATTAATGACATACCATTGACGAAGCTTGAAAACGAGGATGAGGAACCATCCTATAATAATCGACCTTACAAATATAAATCAGTAAATAATAATGATATCGTTGTCTATGTTGGATTAACACGCAGGATTGCGAATCTTCAAATTGGATTAACCCCGAAATTTGCTTACAGATCTTTAGCAGAAGAGAGTGGGTTTGGGTTTGGTGCTGATATTTCAACCTATTTTGATATCAGAGATAATCTACTTGTTGCTGTAAAAATCAGAGATTTCTTTTCATCTCAGATACTTTGGAGTAACGGAACCCATGAAATTGTTAATCCTGGTATTGATACTGAGGCAAGTTATTCTATGATCATTCCTGGGTTAAAAAGACCTGGTAATCTTAGACTTGGATTAGAGTTTATTACAGAAAACCGGGAAGAAGCTGCTACCATAGCTATGGGTTTTCTTAGTGCCGATTTTCATGCAGGATTAGAGATTTTATTACATGAAAATATAGATTTTATGCTTGGTTATGATGTTGATAACCTAACCTCTGGCTTTACTTTCCGTTACATGAACTTAAATATCAATTATGGTTTTGAGTATGATAACGATCTTGAAAATTCTCACAGAATCTCATTAGGATATCGTATATGAAAAAAATAGCACTTCTGGGTGCAACTGGATCAATAGGGACATCAACACTGGCCGTTTTACGTGCTCACCCCGACAAATTTAAATGTCAATTGATCTGTGCTCATAACAACATTGAAAAACTTCTTGAAATTGCAGAGGAATTTGATGTCCCAAATATCATCGTAACGAATAAAATAAAGCAAACAACTCCATCTATCCAAACTGATCGAAATATCTATTATGGTGAAGCTGAACTATATAGAATTCTTAAAGATATTGATGTTGATATTGTGCTAAATGCGATTGCCGGTTCAGCTGGTTTAAAATCTACGATGACAGCGCTGGATCGAGGGTTGGATGTTGCTTTGGCAAATAAAGAATCGTTGGTTATGGCGGGACATCTGGTTAAGGATAAATTGTCGCAATCATCAGCTCGAATTCTTCCGGTTGATAGTGAACATAGCGCTATCTTTCAATGCATTGGAAATATACCCAATGATGAAATCTGCAAGATTATTCTCACAGCCTCGGGCGGAAGTTTCCGCGATCGTGATCTTAATACATTCTCTTCTATTACATTCAAGGATTCGCTGAATCATCCAACCTGGAGTATGGGAACCAAGATTACCATTGATTCTGCAACTATGCTCAATAAGGGGCTCGAAGTTATTGAAGCTCACTGGCTCTTTGATATGCCCTATAATCAGATCAATGCGCTTATTCATCCTCAATCAATTATTCATTCAATGGTTGAATTTAACGATGGTTCTACCCTGGCGCAAATGGGTTTTCCTAATATGCAGTTGCCGATTCTTTATGCGCTATCCTATCCAAAACATATACAATCTCAGATAGCAAAAACAGACTTCTTAAATGTAGGATCTTTATCTTTTAAATCAATCGAAAAAGAACGCTATCCTCTCTATTATTTTGCATTGGAGGTGGGGAAAAGCGGAGGATTGCTGCCCACTATTATGAATGCTGCCAATGAGGCTGCAATATCGCTCTTTCAGATGAGTAAGATTGGATTTGTTGATATTCACCCTCTGGTTGAAAAATATGTGCAGAAAACAGCTAATATTGATAATCCAGATCTTGAAACTATTATTACTACTAACAGGGAAATTTATAATAAAATAATTAGAGACTATAGCTAAATAACTTAATTCTTCGGGGAGGTGTTTATGGCTTCCAACCTGAAGGATAATCCGCTATTGTTACCGATCCTATTATGGATTCTGGGTATTGTCGTTGCTACATATCTCCAATTATCTATCCTTGCTATGGCTATTATTGGCGGGTTGATCCTTCTATTGCTCATTTTTGGATTAAAAAAACAACTGCTGCTACTTATTCTTATTGCTTTGATGGCAATGGCTCATGTTTATGTTCATAATCATTTAAGGCATAATAACATCAGTAACGTTTTTGAAAAATATCCTCAATTTACACAGCCAATTGAAGGTGTTGTTGTATCAAGTATTAATAACAATGCGGGTTTATTCTCTTTTACACTTGAGCTAAAGACAATCGATGGAACCTCAGTTTGTGGAAAAGTACAATTATATACGAAATCAGATAATATCGATTATGGTGATATCATTGAAACCGTCGCACATCTAAGACAATACAATGGCGTCAGTAATCCAGGTGGTTTTGACTACCGTGAATATATGAAATCCAGGAAGATTTATGGATCCGGATTCACAAAAACACCTGTTAAGGTTATTGGATCAGAAAAACGATGGTGGAATGAATTCATAATCAAAAGCAGAAATTTTCTTACTGACCGCATAGAGAACCGAATACCTTTGGATAAGGGCTTTTTTAAAGCTATTATAATTGGAGACAAAAGTGAATTAACAGAGATGCGTGATAGTATGAATAAAGCTGGCTTGAGTCATCTGCTGGCTGTCAGCGGTTTGCATGTTGGCATCATTTCGTTGATAATTCTTATCATAGTCTCGATTATTGTTCCTTTCAGAAATCTGGTAAGAATTATAACAATGCTGATTTTGATACTCTTTGCAGCAATCTGTGGTTGGAGTCCTTCGGTGACACGAGCTGGTATTATGATATCATTATATCTGTTGGGGAAGATACTTTCCAAACCGGTTTCAGGATCAAATAACCTGATAATAAGTGCTTTGATAATTACCCTGATAAATCCCAATCAGTTATTCTCAATAGGTTTCCAATTATCTTTTCTGGCGGTGTACACACTGATCGTTATTCTGCCGGATTTGTGCAGGAAGGTTGGATCTTATATCAGGATAAAAATCCTCAATGGGATAGTGCAACTTCTACTGGTAACAATTATCTTAAGTGTTTATCTGGGACCGATCACAATGTATTATTTCCATCAGTTTAATCTAAATGGAATTGTAGGCAATCTTGTAGGGATACCAATACTTGGATTGATATTACCTTTGGCATTGTTGATAATTTTCTTACCATTTGGAGGGTTGTTACTAAAATGTTATGTAAACGCTCTCAATATCTTGATGCTTATTTTCAAGAAATGGGTATCCTTCGTATCTGAACTACCATTACACTTTGATTTTATATCATTAAAATTCTGGCAGTTGATCGTGTTTTATGGCATTCTCCTGCTTTTTCCTGCTGCGTTGAAAAAGTATGGTGGAAAGAGTTTTGTTTTGATAGGTATGATTTTCTTGATTATGATACCATCCTTTATCTCTAATACATCCAACATCTTAACCTGTACTTTTTTTGATTGTGGGCTGGGAGATATGGTGTTGCTCGAAATGCCAGAAAAGAGCACTGTGATGGTTGATTGTGGTCCCCCATCTCATGCTGCGGGAAGTTTTAAAAAATCAGCTCTTCCATATCTCCAGGAAGAGGGTTTGAAGACAATAGATTATCTTGTTATCACCCATGCTCATAATGATCATTATGGAGGATTCAGTGATCTCCTTATCAACTGCAATCTAAAGAATATCATCATAACCGATGAATTTCAAAATCGAAAGATATGGCCTGATTTTTTGCTTCAACTTGAGGAAGAAGGTACCAACATCATAACCATAAGCGATACAACACATTTTACCTTCGATGATGTAAAACTAACTGTGTTGCATCCGGATAAAATGTATGCAAATGACAATATCAATAATGTTTCCATTGTCATAAGGTTGGATTATAACGATTTTTCTCTCCTCCTGAATGGTGATCTAGAAGAGGAAGGTGAGCACTATTTATTGGATAAATACGCTGATTTCATACCGGTTGATATTACCAAAGTCGGCCATCACGGCAGTAAAACCTCATCTTCCGACGAATATTTGAAAACAATTGATCCCATGTTAGCATTTATTCCTGCTCCAGTTAAAAATCGATTCGGCTTTCCTCATGAATCGACATTAGAAAAATATGCGTATCTCGGAGAAAACCTCATAATTGCCGGACGTGATGGTGCTTTAATTCTTACCACTAATGGTAAAGATGCTTTTTTGCAAACCATTAAGAGCCAGAAATATACTAAAATAGAGATAGATTAATAGTTGACCCGTCTTTAGTCTTCACTTTGTTACGCCTTAAAAGGCCGTTTCACTACGCCGAGGCAGGCGGTTGACGGTTGACGGTTGACAAAAGGATTACCGCTAAGACGCGTAAGGCGCAAAGAAAAGGTAACCACAAAATCATCCGCCTACATAAGAAAAACTACGGCGGGACCTGTCTATGTTAAAACTACGACAAGGCAAGCAGGCCAAGTTACTAATGACACCAATACTCTCTACATGTCAGGGTGAGAATAACTTTTTCAATTATAGCTACAATGAATTCCTACAAATTCCTATAAGTTACCACAAATTTCCAAAATTTCCGTCAAAAGCCGGACACAGTCCTCAATTATTTCCAGTAATCACCCCTACCTACTACAGTTAACGGTTGATGGTTGGCAGTTGTCAGTTTTCTCATTTAATTTTCAATTATTGCTACAATGAATTCCTACAAATTCCCATGAGTTCCTATAAATTCCTATAAGTTCCCATAAATGCCTCATCCTTTTATTTCATAAGGACCTGTCCCATGAAATGTCTCATCCTTTTATTTCATAAGGACCTGTCCCATGAAATGTCTCATCCTTTTATTTCATAAGGACCTGTCCCATGAAATGTCTCATCCTTTTATTTCATAAGGACCTGTCCCATGAAATGTCTCATCCTTTTATTT
>CAYYLA010000003.1:0-8089 GCA_964441785.1 uncultured Candidatus Cloacimonadota bacterium
TGTTAAAGCTTCTTCATTAGATTTCAGGTTAGGTGCAAATCCACCTTCATCACCAACGGCTGTACTATATCCATTTTTCTTCAAATAACCTTTAAGAGAATGGAAGACTTCCGCATTCATTCTTAAAGCTTCTCTAAAACTTTTAGCGCCTAAAGGCATAATCATAAATTCCTGAAGGTCAACATTATTATCAGCATGAGATCCGCCATTCATAATGTTTGCCATAGGAACTGGTAGTAATTTAGCATTTGTGCCACCGATATATCTGTAAAGAGGTAAACCCAGTTCATTTGCAGCAGCTCTTGCCACAGCGAGAGAGACTCCAAGGATTGCATTAGCACCTAATTTACTTTTGTTTGGTGTATTGTCTAAATCGATCATGATCTGATCAATTAAAGCTTGATCAACAGCATCATATCCAATGATTGTTGGTTCAATTACATCATTAATATTTTGTAAAGCCTTTAACACGCCTTTACCAAGATAACGGTCTTTATCACCATCTCTTAATTCAACAGCTTCATATTCACCTGTTGATGCTCCACTTGGTACAGCTGCAGATCCTACAAAACCTGTATCAAGTTCTACTTCAACCTCTACGGTTGGATTTCCTCTGGAATCTAGTATTTCTCTTCCATGTACACTGATAATTTCTGACATTTGTTCTCCTTTATCTATTTAGTTTTTTTATGTTTTAAATACCTTTTCTATTGATTTCACAGCACCCATCATGGATGAAGCTTCATAAGGTATTACTACTGTTTTATCATCTTTTTGGACAATATCATTAAAGGCTGATATATATTTTAAAGATAGAAGATATTGAGCTGGATCAGTCCCTGTTTTTTCAACAGCTGCAGACACTTCTTTAATAGCTCTTGCTTCGGCTTCTGCTACCAATATTTTTGATTGAGCTTCACCTTCTGCACGCGTAATTTTAGCTTCTTTATCACCTTCGGCAACGAGGATTTGTGAACGTTTTTCACCTTCTGCTTCAAGAATTTTTGCTCTTCGGTCACGTTCTGCTCGCATCTGTTTTTCCATAGCCTGTTTAATTTCATTAGGCGGATTAATATCCTGCAACTCTACTCTATTAACTTTAACTCCCCACTTATCGGTTGCTTCATCCAATATATCACGCAATTTTGAATTTATTGTATCACGGGATGTAAGTGTTTTATCAAGTTCCAATTCCCCGATAACATTACGAAGAGTTGTTTGAGTGAGTTTTTCTATAGCCTGAGGAAGATTACCTATCTCGTATAATGATTTTGCAGGATCTGTTATCTGGAAATAGAGCAATGCATCAATTTCGATGGAAACATTATCGGCTGTTATAACATTTTGCTTAGGAAAATCATAGACCGTCTCCCTTAAATCTATACGGGATTCCGATTTAATCTGAACATATTTATTACCTTTATAATCACTGCGGGTATAACGCCAGTTTATATTACGAGGTTTATCCACTACCGGCCAGATGATGTGTAAACCACTATCAAGGGTACGATTATATTTACCTAATCGTTCTATAATGATAACCTGAGCCTGTTTGACTATAACAAGACCTTTCGTTATAAGAATCAAGACAACAACGACAAAAATTATTGCTAATATTTCCATTATTCCTCCTCAATTTTTGTAGAAACAATTAGTTTATTACCTTCAAAAGATTTTACAATAATCCTAGTATCTTCGGGTATTTCTTCATTTTCTTTAGAAACTGCAGACCACTCTTCTCCACCAATTTTTACATATCCTCTTTCACCGGCAGGAATATGTTTAGTAACGACACCTGTTTTACCTTTTAAAGCAAAAATATTTGTATCTTCTGTTGCAGTTGAAATAATTTTTTTACTGAATTTTCTCAAATTAATAAAGACAACAAATGTTATCAGGGCAAAAATCAATAACTGAAAAGCGAAACCAGGAACAATAAGCGAGAAAACTCCTGTTAAAATAGCACCTACACCAAAACTCATAAAGAGAAATCCCGGCGTGAAAATTTCAATTATCATACATACTAAACCTGCCGCAACCCATATCATCCAAACTTCCATTATTTACCTCCCTGAAGACATAAAAAATTATTCCTTATCATTGCTACCCTTACTTTTATCTTTATAAACTCTTTTAACTCTACGTGGATTATAATCATAATTTCCATAATAACCTGATCCTGATCTGGAGGTTTTAATCCCCAGTTTTTTCATAAGCCAGAGCAGGAAAAGCATTATTAGAAAAAGTAGTGTTAAAACTATAGATAACACAATAATTGTTATAAATGTTGTTTTAACCAATGATATTATAGATGAAGATAACGAGTTATTTTGTGATTGCTTTACAATTTCAATCAAAATGATATTATTATCGATCAAACTGGAATTAACATCCTTAACTGTTTCCAGGCTATCTAAGGATGTCTGGATTTTATTCAACTGATTAGAGAGCTGATCTAACCTGTCAGGCATAGATGTATTAGCCAATAATTTCTTTACCTGCTTTTTTGATAATTCGAGATTACTGACCCGTTCATCAATATTCAATTTTACTCCAAGATCCTGGGTAATCATTTTGTCAGAAACATAATACTCACTTGCACGCAATGTAGATAAAACCTCTTCAGATTTTGATCGTTCAATCTCTACCAGTGAAACATAGGTACCTGTATTTCTTTCGGAAAGTATCTCTTTTGCCTGATTTACTTTTAATAACTTTTCTGTTTTATCAATATCATTAATATATTCAGCAGAATTAATTGATACTATGATTTTCTGTGTATTTTTCAGTGCATCAAATCTATCCATCACAAGCTCTGTTATTCCACTTCTATATGGATTACCAAAGGAGGATAATATCTTTGATTTTTTAACACCAAAAGCAAAATATACAACAAAAACTAAGATAACAATCATTATCTTTGAATTTCTTCTCATATACATCATTGGGCTAACTCCTGTTTATTCAATATTTCATCTGCATATTTTAAAGCCAAATCAGATTTAGAACCTGACATCATTCTGGCAATTTCTTTTCTTCTTTCATCAGAATCCAGTTGCTGTATAATCAACTCTGTTACATCGTTTTTTGTTTCTTTCTCAATTGCAAAATGTCTATCACTGAATATTGCAATCTGGGCTAAATGAGAAATACACAAAACCTGATGATAACTACTGATTCTCTTAATAAATTCACCTAAAAGTGTTGCTGTTTTTCCACCAATTCCTGTATCTATTTCATCAAAAATTATGGTTCTTTCTGGTAATTTGTCTGACATAACTTTTTTTACTGTCAGCAAGAATCGTGATAATTCACCACCTGATGCAGCCAATTTTAAGGGTTGTAACTGTTTTCCTTTATTTGCAGAGAACATTATTTCAACCTCATCTACACCATATTGAGTTAGGGAATTGATATCAAAATCACCACTTTCCAGTTTATCGCTGTCACAGATGAAATCAAATTCGACCCGGGCATCAGGGATAGCAAGATTTTTAATATTATTTTCAATATCAATTGCCAGATTTTTGGCAGCTTTTCTCCTATTCAACGATAGTTCTATCGCCATTTTTTTCAATCTCTCCAACCTCTCAGCTATATCATCTTCTAACTCCGAAATTGTAGTTGATGAGTTATCAAAAGCATCTATTTGCTTGCTTATATCAGCAATATAATTGAGTATTCCCGGAATATCTTTATTATATTTGGTCTTTATTCTGTTTATTATATCAAACCGTTCTTCCAATTCTCTTAATCTATCAGGATCAAACTCTATAACATGTTGCATCTCTCTAATTTCATTAACTGATTCATCAAGTAATTCAACCGAAGAGGTTAAAGCTTCAAGTGATCCTTTTATGCGTTCATTATCATGTTGAAATTCTTGAAGTTGTGATATGAAACTATTTAATCGATCATAGATAGAATTTTCTGATTCATAAATCTCTTGTTCCATTGTTGATGACAGATTTAGAATATCTTCCGCGTGACTAATCAGGCTGATCTCACTCTCCAGTTCGACATCTTCATTTAGCTTTAGTTTTAATGATGATATCTCCTCTATTTGATATTGATATAACCTGATACGCTCTTCTTTTTCTTGCTCTTCTTTTTTCAACCTTTTAAGCTTTGATATCTGATGCTCTGTCTCATGATAAAATTCACTGAATGTTGACACAGATTTATCAAGCCCTGCAAAAGAATCCACAATATCCAACTGATAAAGATTATCAAATAATTTTTGCTGATCTCTCTGACCATGGAAATCAATAAGATAAGCTCTTAAATCTCTTATTAATGATGATGTTGTCCTTCGTCCATTAAGGAAGAATTTACTTTTTCCAGATACAGAGATTTCACGTGTCAGGATAAGACACTCCAGAACATCATCTTTATCCAACTCAAATTGCTCAGATATTAAGCATGCCTTAGCTTCATCCAATGAAAATTCCACTTCCAGAAAAACAGGTTGATCGGTATCAAAAAAAACATCAGTTTTTAATCGCCCTCCTAAAACCAAATCGATTGCTCCAACAATTACTGATTTTCCCGCACCTGTTTCACCTGTGAGAATCTGTAGTCCTTGAGAGAAACTCAACTCAATATTACGGACAATAACGAAATTTTTTATAAATAATCGTGATATCATTGTTTACCCATATGGAATTTTTTTCTTAAAATTTGATAGAATGTTTTATTGCTTAGTTTGATAAATTTAACCTTCTCGGTAGCTGATGATACAGTAACCTTATCTCCAACCTTAAGATCATGAATATTTCTACCATCCAGCTGTAATAAACTGGTTGATTCGGAATTCAATATCTTTAGTTGTAATGTATCGTTAGCACTGAAAACCATAGGTCTTACAGTCAAAACATGAGGATTAAGCGGTGTAATAACGATAGCATCCATAACAGGAGAAATTATTGGACCTCCGGCGGATAGAGAGTAAGCTGTTGAACCTGTGGGAGTAGAAACAATAATTCCATCACAACGTGTTTGGACCACAAATCGTCTATTGGCAGACAGATCTATATCAATCAAACTTGGAGTAAAACCTCTATGAATAACAACATCATTTAAGGCTGTACCGGTAATAATAGTTTCTGATTCCCTTTTTACAGTCACCTTCAACATCATTCTTTCCTGTACCTTAAATTTTCTTTTCATCAAATCAACAATAGAATTTTCTAATTCTGTTAAACTTGTATCCGACAAAAACCCTAGTTTGCCAAGATTAACGCCCAATAAAGGTGTCTCTGTGGAAAGGGAGAAATTGACTGCACGTAGAAATGTTCCATCCCCTCCAAAAGTAAGAATGCAATCAAGTTTTGTTTGATTATCTTTAAAAACCTCCACAAAATCCGGTAATAAATTGGCTTGTTCTTTAAGTTTAAAAAATGTTATACCATTTTTTGCAACCAGATGAGTCAGAATAGACGCAATCTGCTCAATATGCTTAGACTGAGGATTTAAAAACACACCAAAATTTTTCATTTTACTCCTCTAACGATTCAATAATTCTTAAATATGAGTTATAACGTTCCAAAGGTATCAAATCTTTGTCAACAGCTTCTTTAACTGCGCATTTTATTTCATGAATATGCGAACAATCATTGAAATTACAATGTTTATAATAAGATGAAAAGCCGGGGAATACTCGTGATATCATAGCTCTATCATCCCTTTTGAATCCAAAGGTTTTAATACCGGGTGTATCGACCAGATAACCACCAAAACTCCACTGGATTAATCTACTGCTTGTTGTTGTATGTGTACCCTTGTTAGAGTATTCACTTACATCACCTACACGAAGATCCAGTCCAGGTTCCAATGCATTTATCAATGATGATTTCCCTGCACCTGAATGTCCTGAAAAAACACTATCTCTGTTACGTAACAACTCCTTTAGTTCTACTATACCTTCTCCTGTAACCGATGATGTTACAATTACTTTAATATTATTAGATTTATAAAAATCCAGGATTTCTTGATATTCTTCAATATTATCAATAAGATCAGCTTTGTTGATACAGATTACAGGATTAATTCCATATAGGAATGACATACAGATAAATCTATCTATCAATCCAAAATTAATATCAGGTTCATGAAATGAACTGGTAATAATTACCTGATCAATATTAGATGCAATAATTAATTGATACTGAAATTCATCTTCTGTAAATCGTGCTAACACATTTTTTCTTGGCAGAATTTCTTCTATACGTGAATTATCAGATAAATCGATGTTAACATAATCACCCACTGCAAGGATATTTCTTGTCTCTTTATTGGATTGTTTTAGTCGACCACCTAAAACCGCATTAATCAATTTATTATTAATCTTAGCAATGCAACGATAATTTGATTTAATCTCAATAACTCGCCCTTTTTGTAGATTTAATCCTGATTTACTACTAAGATCTATCTTATGAGCTAATTTTCTAGCAGCTTTTTTCTCTTCCACAATCTCATTTTCATAGAAATCATCAATATCATTGATGGTAATATTGGAAATCTTAAGATTTTTACGTTTAAATTTCTTCTTATCTTTCTTTTTTGATTGCATATAGATTTATACTATTAAACCTTTTAGAGCTATATCGATTTTCTCGACATCGACCTCTGTGTCAAAACATGGTCCATTAGGTCGTCTATTTAACACACCATAAACTGGTATAGGGAATACATCGCGCATCCCACTTACAAGATCTCTATGACAGGCAACAGCAATTATCAGTTTTGGTCTATGCTCTACAACGATCTTTCTGGCCAGTGTTCCACCGGTTGCAATATACATATTTACAGCATATTTTTCTGCTAATTTACAGAGATCTCCTATATCACATCTTCCACATTTCTTACAATTTTTTATATTTGTCGTAATCCTGATTTTGCATTCATGATTTTGAAGACAATGGGGCAAAAGAATAACGATATCCGAAGCTTTGAAATTCTTCTTCATAGATTTCAGAAAAGAATTATTAACAAAAACAAAAGATTCGCTGACCTTTTCTTTTGAAAATCCAAGTAGATTGCTTATAAATAGTGTCACGGGAAACAGTACTTTAATAAAAGTTCTTACAGCAAACTTAGCAACCAGGAAATTTTTTTCCAGATAAGAAGTAAGAAAAACGAGAATTGTACCAGATAACAAAACTAAATAGAAAAATCTTAAAGCAGTGAGCGACAAATTGGCGACAAAATTGCTGATTTCATGTAATCTTGGTGAAATAAACCACCAGAGTAAGGTAGTCAAGATCATCATTAATAAAAGGGAAAAAGCTGACAAAGATAAAAAGAGGCCTTTTCCTTTAGTTTTAATTTCAAACTCAGCTGCCAAATCGCTCTCCTATATTTATCCTAGCACCCAGATTATATGCTGAAGCTGTCATTATCTTTTTTCCTGCAGGCTGAACTTCACTAATCAATAGATTACCTTCACCAGTTGATACAATAATGCCCTTATTTTTAGGAATATCAATTATTGTTCCTGGGATTTCTTTTGATTTACTTTCCAATACTTCAGCCTTGATAATTTTCAATTGTTTACCTCTAAAACTACAGGAAATTCCCGGTTTTACAGCTAAACCTTTGATTCTATTATTGATAAATTCAGCCGTTGATGTCCAATCTATTTTTGTATCTTTTTTTTCAATCTTAAAACTGAAGGATGCATCATCATCATTTTGTTTAACAGGAACTATTTCATCTGCATCTAATTGTCTTATAGTAAATAACAATTCTTCAGCTCCATGTTTTGACATACGATTATAAAGTTTGGAATAATTTTCATCAATTTCAATTGGATATACAGATTGATTCAGAATAGGTCCAGCATCCATTTTAGCAACTATTTTAAAGATAGTTATTCCAGTTTCTTTATCTCCATTAAAAAGAGTATAATTTAATGGAGAAGAACCTCTATATTTTGGTAACAGGCTGGGATGCACATTTATACATCCAAAATCGGGCAATTTCCGTATTCTGCGCTTAAGATATCCACCATAAGCTACCGTTACTATCAAATCTGGTTTTATCTCTTCTAATAGATCAAGAACATCGTTACTATTAATATCCGGTGGTT
>CAYYLA010000003.1:8099-12036 GCA_964441785.1 uncultured Candidatus Cloacimonadota bacterium
AACCGGAATTCCCAGTTCCTGAGCTTTGATTTTTACTTCAGGTGGAGATAATTTACGTTTTCTTCCCTTCGGTTTGTCCGGTTGTGATACTACTAATACCGGTCTATATTCAGATTTACTTAATACCTCTAACGAGGGTATAGCAAACTCCGGTGTTCCCATAAATATTACTGTTTTAATTCTCTTCAACTGCTATATTTACTCCATTACTATCTGTATTTTTTTCAAGTGATTTCAGATGTTTAATTATAGATATTTTTTTTAATTTTGCCAATTTATCAACAAACATGACTCCATCCAGATGATCATATTCATGTTGAAGACTTCTGGCAAATAACTCTTCCGCTTCATATCTAACTTTGTTAAAATCTCTATCGTATCCTTCAATAATAACACGTTCGGCTCGTGTAACCTTTCCAAAGATTCCAGGAATACTTAAACAACCTTCTTCATTAGTATCTTCACCAAAAAATTCGATAAATTTTGGATTTATCAAAACAATAGGATTTTTTTTGCCATCTTCATGAAACCAGTATGGATCAACCACAAAAATTCTCACAGATCTTCCAACCTGAGGAGCAGCTAACCCAACCCCATCCTTTTCGTACATAGTCATAACAAGATCATCGATAAAACGATCCAGTTCTTCTGTAATTTCTTTTACAGGTTCTGCTATCTTTCTTAACGTTTTATCTCCATAAACTCTGATAGGTAAGATATTACCCTTGATCTTTCTCATTAATTACTCCGGCAATTGCACTTTTCTGTACTTCAATTTTTGTGTTGGTTGTATCATCAACTCTGATAACAACAATATTCTTTTCTTTCTTAATATTAACTACTTTTCCTAAAATACCACCATTAGTTACCACATTATCATTAATTTTCAAATTTTCAAGCATATTTTGAATTTCTTTCTGACGCTTTCTCTGAGGTCTGAATATGAGAAAATAAATAATCAAAAACATCAACCCCATTGTAAACATAAATTGCATTGTACCGCCTTGTTGCGCCTGTGTTTGTGCTGCTTCTAAAATAATAAAATTCATTCTATCTCCTTTTTTATATAAATCTTAAGATTATTCGTATTGCAATATTAGCATATATTCCAGCCAGGATATCATCAATTAATACACCCCAACCATTTTTTATTTTTTGACTCATATTTACCGGTTCCGGCTTCAAAATATCAAATATTCTGAACAAAATAAACCCTGATATAATTACAAAGAGTGTTTTAGGTAGAAACATCATTGTAACAATATACCCTATTACTTCATCTATTACAATACGACCACTATCTTCCCCAAATTTATTCTCAACTCTTTTTATTGATGAAGCTAAGGGAAATGATATGATAATCAGAAAGAGAATAACAGCAAATCCCCATCTGTAGTTATCATACAACGTTTCCGGTACAAAAAGATAGTATAATATTGCTGCAGCCAATGTGCCAAAGGTTCCAGAGGCAACAGGTATATTTCCAACGCCAAAAAAAGTTGATATCAGATAATCAATTTTTTTCAATGTTACCTACTCATCAAGATACGTTTCGACAAAATTATCTTTAATCAACTCTTTTACCCAATTATCATACAGTTCTATCTCTTTTTGTGATACAACCATCTGTTTTATTCTATCATAAATTTCGTTGTATTTGTAGGGACGCGATTCTGTTTTTTGTAATTTTGCAAAAATATATACATAATCGCTAATTGATACGACATCGGAATACTCATTATAATCTAACTCAGAAATATAGGATTTAAACATTTCCGGATATTCATTTTGTTTGAATTCACCAATAACGCCATTGTTAGCTCTTGAAGAATCATCATCGGTATATTCTACAGCCAGGGTGTAAAAATCTTCTCCAGATCTGAGTCTTTCCAGAAGGTCATTCATTTCGTTATTGATATTCTCAATATCTTCCGTTGAAGGAGTTATTTCTCGGAGAATATGACTAACTCTTACTTCATCAGCTCTTCTCTCTTCCATTTTTATGATATGATATCCAAATTCAGTTTCAACGACTTCACTTACCTCACCTGTTCGTAAGGAGAATGCAACTCTTTCGAAGGATTTAACCATGCGTCCTCTACCAAAAAATCCTATATCTCCACCAGTGAGATTTTCACCATATTCATCAAGATTATTAACAATATCAGAAAAATCTTCACCTTCATTCAATTTATCGATAATGCGATTTATCTGTTTAAGAGCTCTCTTCTTTGTTTTTTCACTAGGTTTAATTTCCTTCATTATCATTCCAATTTCATCCAATTCAGGTCTAATTGGGATAATATCAAGATTGTCCTGATAATAATTCTCTATTTCGGCATCTGTTACATGGATTTTGCTTTTGATTGAGCTATTTATTATCTGATCACGTAATCTCTGTTCTGTAAACATCTCAATATAGAAATCTTTCAAACCAGGTATAGTTAAACCCATCTCTGTCTTTAATGTCTGTTTGAATTCCTCTTCTGAATCAAACTGTGAAGCCACCTGATCTATCTGCTGCTGAGCAAGATTTTTTATCTCCAATTGATCTACTTCATAATCCTCTTCCTTAGCTTTTTGGATAATCAGACGTGATTCAATAATTTCATTCAGGATATCATGATCTGTTGTTTCATCAGTTAACATAGCTGTTGCTTCTAACTGTTGTTTTCTCATTTCCAATTCACTTTGAAGAATAATATCTCTTCCAACTTTTGCAATTATTCTATCGATGTTTTCACATATTGCTGTACTAATCATTAATGTTATTACAAGAAGTAAAATCCCTTTTTTCATTCCATCTCCTATATTGATATAATAATCTTTGAATTATGTTTCAGATCCTCGAGGATCCTGTTATACAATTCCTGTTTTTTCTCTTTAAAAACAATAGATTCTATCTCATCTTTAACTTCTCTGAATTTCTGAGTCTCTTTTTCTGTTCTCGATTCATACCACCGAACAATATAATAACCTGTTTTGGTTTTAACACTTTGATAATACCATTTTTTCAATGATGTTACTGTATTCCAAATCTCAGATTCGACATCCTTGCTACCTAAAAATCCGGTATAACCACCCTCTTTTCCTAGAGCTTCTTCACTATACGCTTTTACAGCATCTGTGAATTTCATTCCATCACGCATCTTTTGTAATACCTCATCCAAACGTGATTTATCACTTACAAAAATGCGCTGCATTTTATATTGTTTTACCTGTTTAGAATATTTACTCTTATGAAGCTTATAATAATCAAATAGATCATCTTCATTAAGATTTATTTCTGATATTGCCTGTGATAAAACAGCATTAGCTAATACTTTATTTTGAGCATGATTTATCCGTTCACGAATATAAGGATCGTCTGTTAAACCTAAGTTATCAGCTTCCTGAGCCAGAACTGTAAGGTTTACCCAGTCATCAATAAATTTTTCCTTTTGATCCTGACTTAAATCCTGCCATTGTTGCTGAGAAAAATTGGCTTTCATTTGAGTCTCTGTTAATAAAACATCATTAACTTGTGCCACAATTTTCTCTTCTTTCTGTTTTTGACATCCAAAAAGAATAATCAGAATAATAATTGCTGAAACTGTCTTTTTCATCTCTTACAAATCCTTTTGACTATTTTATTCATCAAGATATGGAGGTGTATAAATTATGTGAAGTTTGGGTCGTAAACCTTCATCCGGATGATTCTCCGAAGCAAAGATAGCGTAAAAGAAATCTCTATTCTCATAAATTGATTTAACTATTAATCCTTTATTATCATACTCTTCTGCTGTTACATTCTGAAACAAATATGTGATATCCAATGAGAAATACTCAGCGTTAATACTATCTGAACTTGTTCCATCATAAAGATAAAGATAATCGTCATCCGATATCAACGGTTGAGTTAGATCATCATAAAAAAGTGTATCCGATTCCATCAGGT
>CAYYLA010000003.1:12146-33647 GCA_964441785.1 uncultured Candidatus Cloacimonadota bacterium
TCTTCATGATAATGAAGAATAATCTCCGCTTTATTAATTGTCATTCTGTTAAAATCAGTATGATTATTAATCCCTGATTCATTGCTGTTGATAAGAGCTTCTTCAATTGCATCTTCATCAAATTTTGTATAAAATCTTATTGGATAAATATTGGATGCAATTAACTGATCGGGATATTGCTGAAAATCACTATCATTCTCATAAATAAACGTATCTGAAGTAGCATTACCAGTAAAGGATGAAAGATCATCCTCCGTATCGTCAACATCATTGTAATAATCAAATGTTAAAATTACAGAGTCAGCTTCCGCTGATATAAATTCAACAAAACCTTCATCTTCAGTAAACATGGTAAATCCGTAATTGAGTGAATCGTTAATAATCCAATCTATTATCGTATCATCATTCAGATAAATCATAAGGGAATCATCCATGCAAACAATACTGTCAGGCTCAAACAAAGTATAATCATCTTCCGAAAAACCATCTTCAGATATCCAAGTGGTTGAATCGGTAGCACTGAACCAGGTTGCATAATTCTCTTTCCAGAATTGGTTCAATTTACCAAATTGAATAGATGAGTAATCTTCAAAATTGTATGTTTCATCAATATACATTTTTATTTCTGCTGGTTTAACAACAGTGACAATTGTATCAGGAAGATTTATAAAACGGAGTAGTGTATGAGTTTTCTTAAAATCACCAAGAGATTCATAATTACCTAATAATAATTTAGAGTTACTGCTGTAAGCTCTGGTACTATCTTCAAAACTGATTGAGTTAGAGAATATTGAATCTTCGAAAGTAAACTCTTTAGGTGTAGGACCAGTTTGAAAACCAACCGGATTTTTTTTCTGTGTACATGCTGAAATTAATGTCATCAAAACTAATGCTGAAATTCCAATTTTAAATACCTTAATCATTATTTCTCCTATTTATTAAGAATATTAGAATTAGTAGTAGGTTCTGTGTATATGGGTATAACACAAATTCTAATATTTAATTCCTTATAATTCATATGATTATATTTTTCTCTTGCTGGGGATAAGCTGTGTATAACTTATGGATAACTCTTCGGTTATCCACACGCGAAAAAAAGTTGGACTCATAATTTGAGTTATACACATTTATCAACAGGCATTCTTGTGTATTAGTGGATATCATTTTTTTATCTCTTTAATCAGGTGTTCTATATGAACCCGCAGATCACGATCAATTTTGAATTGAGCTTCAATTGTCTTCTTAGCATGTAAGACAGTTGTGTGATCTTTACGTTTGTAATAATGAGCAATCTCTTTTAATGAGAGTTGAGGTATAAGCAGGTTTGATAGATACATAGCTATCTGCCGTGGAAATGCAATATTTTTCTTTCTTGTCTTATCAAAAATCTGAGAAGAGGTAAGATGGTAGGATTCGCAAACTTTATCCATAATAGTTTCAAGATTGACCTCAGTAATTTTATCCGAAACCATATCAATAAGGATTTCGCTGACCATTTCTGGAGTAATGCTCCGGGTATCAAGATTATTATAAGAAGCGTATGCCAGAATGCGTATCAGCGAACCTTCTAATGCTCGTACATTACTGTAAATTCTTTCTGCAATATAATCTAAAACATCATTTCTTAGATCAATACCTTCAAATTCTGCTTTTTTCTTTAAGATGGCTACACGGGTTTCAAAATCCGGTGATTTAAGATCAGCCAGAAGTCCCCATTCAAATCTAGTTACAAGACGTTGTTCAAGATCTGATATATCTTTTGGCGGTCTGTCACTGGTTAATACAATTTGTTTTTTCTTTTCATAGAGAGCATTAAATGTATGGAAGAATTCTTCTTGAGTTCCCTCTTTTTTGGATAGGAAATGAATATCATCAATTAATAAAACATCAAAGTTTCTGAATTTATTTCTAAATTTAGGCATAGTGTTATTTCGAATAGCATCAATCATCTCGTTTGTAAATTCTTCTGTTGAGATATAGAATACTTTTTTACCATTATGTTCTTGGATAACATAATTACCAATAGACTGCATTAAATGAGTTTTTCCCATACCGGAATCACCATATAAAAAGAGGGGATTATAAATATTACCCGGAGATTCGGCAATTGCAAGAGAAGCTGAGTGAGCAAATTTATTATTGGTACCTATAACAAATTCATCAAAATTGTAGTTTGGATTCAAACGAGTTTGATAATCTTTATCTTTGTCCTTTTTAGATACAATGTTTGCATTAGTTTCTAAATTTTTGTTAATGGGATTCTTACTGGTAAACTTAATATTACATTTAGTTTTATAGATATTTAAATATATTTCAGAGACCATCGCACTGTAATTTTTATTTAAATAATCTGCAATAAATTGGGTGGGTACTTTGATCTGAAATTGATCATCAGCCCAAAAAATTGGTTTGGTTTCGCTAAACCATGTGTTATAGCCCTGTTCGCTAATATTTTCTCTCAGGGTATCAAGGACACTACCCCACTGCGTTTCTAATCTGTCCATAAATCTCTAATCTCCAAATATTAAATCACTTAACTAATTGAATAAAAACTTATTCACAAGTTATCCACAATATATACACTAAAATCTAAATCTTTTATTTATAAATAAATAACAGAGAAATTATCTAATGAAACTTAAGTTATCCACATAAATTTTGTTTAATTTCCTGTAAATAAATTTATTTCAAAAAACATACCGAAAATGAAACTGTTTTTCTATTTGTCAAGTGCCTAAAACCTGCTTCAGAAAAGAGTTAAGAAGTAGAAGTCACTGTTAATTTGATACATATTATATATTTAGGTGTTAATTACTAGTAAATCATAATTGTCTGTATAATTAATTAACTTGTTTATTAATAAATGTTTATTGATTTAATGAAAAAAAAATGGTGTAATGAATTCTATTTGACAAGGAAAATGAATTGAAAGCTATTGTATTTCAAATAAATTGAGATATTAAAGTGAGAGAAATATGAATTTAAAAGAAGAATTGAAAATAATTAAGAAGGGTGTAGAAGAGATAATATCTGAAGCTGAGTTGATCAAGAAACTTGAAAAATCAAAAGAAACAGGAAAACCATTACGTATAAAATATGGGATAGATCCGACTGGTTATGATGTTCATATAGGTCACCTTGTACCAATTAGAAAAATGAGAGAATTTCAGGATCTTGGTCATATCGGTGTAATTATAATTGGCGATTTTACTGCTCAGATTGGAGATCCAACCGGAAAAGATGAGTCAAGACCTCCTTTAACTGCAGATGAGGTAAGGAAAAATTCAGAGAAATATATGGAACAGTTATTCACTGTGTTGGACAAAGATAAAACAGAGATTCGTTATCAATCTGAATGGTTTGGTAACATGACTATGAGTGATGTAGTCAAGTTAATGGGGAAATTTACCATAGCCCAATTTATGGCTCATGACACATTTAGAAAACGTTATGAGAATGGTTTGCCTTTGGGTATGCATGAGATAATGTATCCAATTCTGCAATCCTATGATTCTGTTGCAATCGAAGCAGATGTTGAATTGGGAGCAACAGAGCAGAAGTTTAATATTTTAGCTGGTAGAGATATGCAGAGATATCATAATATGGCACAACAGATTGCTATCCTCTCCCCTATCCTGATGGGAACAGATGGAAAAGAGAAGATGAGTAAAAGTCTTAACAATTATATTGCTGTCTTTGATACACCTGCAGATAAATATGGTAAAACAATGTCAATTCCTGATGAATTAATCATTAATTATTTCAATTATGCTACTAAATTAAATCCTGATGAAATAGAAGCAATTGAGAAACAGTTGAAGTCAGGTGAAGTAAATCCCAAGATAATTAAGCAGAGATTGGCCCGTGAAATAGTAACCATGTATCATGGAGCAGAAGAAGCTGTTAAGGCCGAAGAAGCCTTCAATCTTATCTTTAGCAAGAAAGAGATTCCCGATGATATGCCTATTTATAAATTACCTTCAAAACAAGCTATTACTGATGTTCTGGTAGATGCTGGTTTGTGCAAAACTAAAGGCGAAGTTAAACGTTTGATTAAGCAAAATGCTATCTCTATCGAAAATGAAAAAATCAAAGATATCTTCTTCGAAATTGAAGATGAAGCCATCATTAAAGTTGGTAAAAGAAGATTTCTCAAAATAGTTAAATAAAGGATTTTTATGAATACAATATTTTTATATATAATACAACTTCCAATCCTGCTTTTTACACTTACTATACATGAGTTCAGCCATGGTATGGTAGCATTATGGTTGGGAGATGATACGGCAAAGCGTGCAGGACGATTAACGCTCAATCCTATCTCGCATATTGATCCTTTTGGATTTATTATGTTGCTACTTGTTCGTATTGGATGGGCGAAACCGGTTCCTATTAATCCACATAATTTCAGGGATTATAAACGAGATACAGCTCTTTCAGCCGCTGCAGGACCTGTTTCAAACTTTCTGGTTGCAATTATTCTATCTATCCTTTACAGAATATTTACAATTGGATCTGGTTATAATGGTTTAGAACAATTTTTCCTGGTTTTCAGATTTAGTAGATTCGCTGATTTTGGAGCATTTATTAATTTTGTAATTATGTTTGCTATCTTTATAAATCTGGCTTTAGGTCTGTTTAATCTGATTCCTATTCCTCCAATGGATGGATCAAAAATTCTGGGAGGTTTCCTCTCTGATAGAGCATATTATAAATATACAGCTAGAGAAAGACAGGGAGCTCAAATACTGATAATCATATTCCTGGTCAGCTATGTGTTTAGATTAAATCTAATTGGACAACTTATTTTCCCACCTCTGTTTTTTATAATGCAGTTATTGGTTGGATGATTTATCAAACAAAAAAAATAGATGGAGATGTTATTATGACATTTGAACAAGTTAAGAAGTTAATCAACGAACATGAAATTGTAACAGTTGATTTGAAGTACCCAGATTTGATTTGTAACTGGTATCATATTTCTTTTCCTGTAAGACGATTAGAGTATGTACTTGAACATGGTATACCCTTTGATGGATCCAGTATTCCAGGCATGAAATCTGTGGAAGCAGGTGATATGGTAATGATGCCTGATATAGAAACTGCTATTGTAGACCCTTTTACAGCACATCCAACTTTGCGGATGCTGTGTTATGTTTGTGATGCAGATACAAGAATTGGGGTGAAAAAAGATTCTAGAAGTGTTGCCAGACGAGCACAAAAATATCTTGAATCAACAGGTGTAGCAGATGAATCATACTGGATTCCCGAATTTGAATTCTATCTCTTTAATGAAGCAGAGATCACTAATGGGAAATTCAGTGCTGGTTATCGTTTTACCTCTGCTGAAAATAAAGAAGATTTACCCGGTGGATATAAGGATATTGATGGTACAGCAGTTGCCAATCGTAAAGGATATCATATTGATGTTCCTTTTGATAAATATCACGATGTAAGAAATGAAATGGTTCAGATGATAGAAAATATTGATTGTGAGGTTAGATATCATCATCATGAAGTAGGTTTATCATCGCAACAGGAAATTGAAACTGAGATGGTTGAATTTATTAAAATTACTGATAAAATGATGTATATCAAAGATATTATCCATAACTGTGCTTTGGAAAATGGTTTAACAGCTACCTTTATGCCTAAACCTCTCTATGATGAAGCTGGTAATGGTATGCATTTCCATATTCAATTAAGAAAAAATGGTAAAAATATCTTTTTTGATACGAAAAACTATGCTGATCTCTCTGATGAAGCACTCTATTTTATAGGTGGGATTCTTAAACATGGTCGCTCATTAACAGCTTTTACTAATCCAAGTACAAACTCTTTTAAGCGTCTTTTACCAGGTTTTGAAGCACCGGTGAAATTGTTCTTTGGACTTGCTAATAGATCAGCAGCTATCAGGATTCCTAAATATGCAACCACGGAAGAGACAAAGAGAATAGAGTTCAGAACAGGTGATGGAACCTGTAATTATTATCTGGCTATGAGCGCTTTATTAATGGCAGGTATAGATGGTCTCAAAAACAAAATTTTACCAACACCAGAGAACGGATATGGACCATTTGACGACAATGTTTTTGCCTGGTCTGATGAGAAACAGAGTCAATTACACTCTATTCCTACAAGTCTCGAGGAAGCATTGGAAGCATTGAAAGAAGATCATGAATATCTTCTTCAAGGTAATGTATTCAATGAAGATTTGATTGAAAGCTGGATCAATGAAAAGATGAAAGAAGTTGTTGCTGTTAGAAACAGACCTCATCCATTTGAGATGAACCTTTATTACAGCTTATAAATAATCAGATATTATAATAAGATATAACCTTGTTTCTGATAACCTCGGGAACAAGGTTTTTTATTGACTTTTGCTTTGATATGTTATCTCTTATTAAGGTTGATGATATTGCTACAGGTTTCATATCCAATATGGTAATATTATCTAAAGGGATTGGGATTTTATCCTTATCCAAAATAAAGCCGGGTCTAGGGAAGATGCAAAATCCAATATTGGCAAGTAACCATTCATATCTATACCATTTCGGCAATTCATATAAGAGATCACTTCCTCCTATAAAAATAAAATTATCATCGGGACACTCTTTTTTTAGTCTCTTAATTAGATTTATCGTATAACTTTTGGTACCTTTCTCTCCATCTAATAGCGATAACCTGAATCTGGAATTGTACTGTATTGCTTCGGAAATCAATTCACATCGTTTATCAAATTCAAGCATTTGATTATTGCTCTTTAAGGGATGATTACCAACAGGAAGAAATAAGATATGATCTAGATTAATCTGCTTAAGAGCTTGTTCTGCTATCATTAAATGAGCTGAATGAATCGGATTGAATGATCCACCCAATAAACCTATATTAATGTTCATAAAAGAATTTTTCCTTACCAAAAGCTGGTTTTAACTGCGTCCTCCAAATAGCCTTTTTATCCAATTTTGCATAAAATAATTCTCGAGTCCATTGGGGATTTCGAGCCTGGATAAACCTGAGAACGAAAACATCTTCATTATTAATTTTGTTGATCCCAAGAATCTGCATTTTTCCTGGATTGCATGACATCACAGGTCCTCTAACTGTACGTGATAATCCGCTGACATTTGAGTAGGCGGTTTTATAAAGATTATAGGCATCAAACAAAGGAACACAGAAATAATGCTGGGCTCCTGTGTTTCTTGCAATAAAGAAATAATAGGGAATCATACCCATTTTTACCTGTTTATTCCACATTTTTTGCCAAACCTTCGGGTCATTGTTAATATGATTCAGTAATGGAGCTTGTGTACGGATGATAGAACCAGTCTGTTTGATGCGTTTTACTGCTTTTTCTACAACAGGAGATTCCAACTCTTTATAGTGATTAAAATGAGTCATAATTGCAATAGTTTTATTTGAATTATTTACCTTTTCAAACAGTTTTAACAGATTATCAGAATCATTGTCAGTTAAAAATCTGTAGGGCCAGTAGGATAATGTTTTTGTACCTATTCTTATGTTTTTCAGATTTGGGTGATCAAGCTTAAGTATTTTGTTTATAAGTAATTGAACCAAGGATGTTTTCATTATCAACGGATCTCCACCGGTTATGAGTAGATCGGTAACATCAGGTTTAGACATGAGATAATTCAGTAGATTATTAATTCGAGATTCAGAGAATTTATATCGTCTGTTTCCTACAAATTGAGGCCAGCGAAAACAGAAAGAACAGTAAGCATGGCAGGTTTGTCCCTGACTTGGAAAGAAGAGCACCGTTTCCTTATATTTATGTTGAATTCCCCGTAATTTCTTTCCATCAACTACTGGAATATTTGCATCCTGTTGTCCTGCAGGATGGGGATTGAGTTTTTCTCTTATCAGATCAGCTTTTTTCTTAATTTGCAAAGGAGGAGCATTCCGCTTTATCAATTCAGCGATAGCATTAAAATCATCAGGTTTTAACATCTCTCTGGAAGGAAAAACAATATGAAACACAGGATCCTCAAGGGGATGACTCCAATCAATTAGATTTTCGATAACATAATTATTGACTTTAAAGGGTAAAACAGAGGCAACAACCCTTATGTTAAATAAGATTTCTTTATCCAGATTGCTAATTTCAGGTATTTCGAGATAATTATATAGAGAATATGCTTTATATCGCATAGAACCTCCTTAATATGTTAATCTAAATAACCTGAAACACTTGATTTATAGTTTATCAACCTCTTTTTTTATTTTTTTTGTCAATTCATCCTGTGGATAACGGCGCAGCATTTTACTGAAGATTATATCAGCATTAAGCTTATCCTCTCTGTAAATATATATTTTTGCAGAGTAGTAGAGAGATTTGAGGTCTAAATCATCCTTGAGGTTTAAATCAACGATCTGATCAAAATAGAAAAGAGCAGCACTATAATCATACATTTTATAATAGGCATAGCCATTGAAATACTTCTTGGTAAGAAGTTTATAATTCGCTTTTTCCAGATATTCGTAAGCTTCTGAAACTCGATCATCAAAAGGGAATTTCTGGATGAATTCATTAAACGCATCAATTGCAAGTTCTGTTTCCTCTTGAGTGTATTGTGGGTCCAAAGAATTTTCAAAGAAACAGATACCCTTCTTGAAATATGCTTCATTAATGTGTTCATAATTTTTGTAAAGTCGGATAACTTCTTGAAATTCCAATCGTGCTTCTAAAAATTTTTCTTGAATGAAATAGCATTCTGCAAGCTTCATTTGAGCTTCTGCAACCAGAGGTGAGTTTCGTTCGTAGGTTATATCTTCGTAGTATAATATAGCTTTTCTATATTTTTCTTTAGCAAAATAATCATCAGCAATCTGCATTTTCTTCTCAACACTTAAACCTCTCTCAAGTTTGTTTTGACTACAGCCAAGGAAAAGTGCTGTTATGATAAGCAATATGAGAATTTTTTTCATTGTGTTATCCCCTTTAATTATAGGATCACAGAGGGGTTGTTACCCCTCTGCAATAGATATAAATTATTAAACCATTTCTAAGAATACTTTGTAGGCTCTGTAGGTTGAATATATATCAGCCTTACTTGTAAGTTCGTAAAGTGAGTGCATTCCAAGAACACCGGGACCGCAATCGATTACTTCTGCGCCGTATTCTGCCATGAATTTAGCGATGGTTCCACCGCCACCTTCGTCAACTTTACCTAAAGAACCTGTTTGCCAGTTTACGTTATCCTGATTGAGCGCTTGGATAACTTTTGCATTAAACTCAGCATTTGCATCATTAGAGCCACCCTTTCCACCGGATCCGGTATATTTGGTTACACTGACACCAAATCCCAGATGAACAGCATTGTCTTTTTCATGGACACCAGGGAAGTTTGGATTTATCGCTGCATTTACATCTGCAGAGATAATATAACTGTTTATCAACGTTTTACGAAGATTTCTGCTATGTGAATCCTCGCTGTTGTATTCTAATAAATCTGCTATGAAATCAATGATGAAATTGGATTTTGCTCCGGTATTACTGTCACTGCCAATTTCTTCTTTATCGGCAAAATAGATTATGGAAGTGCGTTCTGGTTGTTCTATATCAAAAACAGCCTGTGCAGATGTATAAGCACACACTCTATCATCCTGGCCATAACCAAGTACAAGGCTTTTGTCCATACCACAATGTCTTGCTTTACCTGCTGGTACAAGCTCTAGTTCAGCACTGAGAAAATCCTCTTCAACAATACCGTATTTTTCGTTTAACATTACAAGTGCATTAAGTTTAACTGCATCTTTTACTTCATCTTCTTCCAGATATGGAATAGAGTTGAAGATAATCTTCATCGAAGCAGCTGTTACAGCATCACCTATTTTTTTTGCATATTGTTCTTTTCTGGCAAGATGAGGAAGCAGGTCTGGCATTACAAAAACAGGATCATCAGCTTCTTCACCAATAGAGACACGTACTTTTTCTCCATTATTTTTAATAAAAACACCATGAATTGCCAGAGGAGTAGACATCCATTGATATTTTTTTATTCCACCATAATAATGTGTTTTCATAAGCCCAAGATTAAGCGAACCATCTTCGAAAAGAGGATTCTGTTTAAGATCAACCCTTGGTGCATCGATATGTGATACAATAAGATTTACTCCTTCACTTACAGGTCTCTTGCCTATAAAAGCTATTGCACCATTCTTTTCTCTTGCTGTTCTGAAGATTTTCTTGCCTTCAGGACTATTGTCAAGACTCACAAAACCTTTATTTTCAAGCTCTTTTTCAAGAAACAGAATCGATTCTCTATCGGTTTTACAATTGTCTAAAAAGGCGATATAACCGTCAGCAAAATCAAAAGCGGCTTTACTATTTTCTTTTGATGATTCTTTCCAGAAATTCTTTCTGCTGTAGAGAAGTTTTTTTGATAATTCTTCAGATTTTTTCATGTTTTCTCCTTATTTTATATCCAATATTTTAAATTTTTTATCACCAATAGGAGCTTTTACAACAAATGTATCACCTGGTTTTTTGCCAATCATTTGTCGTCCAATTGGAGATGCAACAGACATGCGTTCGAACTCATTTCCATCGGAATATATCTCATCTATTCCAACCAGAAAATGCTTTTTGATTTCGCCTGTATCTGTGTTCTCTATCGTTACTTTTCCTCCAAATCTGACAGCAGCTTTGGGGATTGTACCAGGATCTAAAACCAGCAATAAGGATATTCTATTTTTAATATGATTAAATTCATTTTCAATATTCTTCTGCTCTTCTCTAGCTGCCTTATATTCTGCATTCTCACTTAAATCACCCATCTCTCGTGCTGTAACAACATTCTTAATTACAACCTTGCGTATTTCTATTAAGTCATTCATCCGAGTGTGCAAACGTTGCATACCTTCTTTTGTTATGTAGTTGGCCATTTTTTATCCTTTTTTCTTTAATAATTTCTGGCTGTGTAGGCCTATTTTTTTTAGTTTGATATTTCCACTGACTGTCCAACTTTCCACCAGTTGAACTATTGTGTCATTCTTTTCACATATAGCGCCACTGAGAATCTCAGCAAAAATTGGATTTCTTGTATTATGATAATTTTCAAAGATTGATAGATAATATTCTTTATCCAATTTGTAAATCTCTTTAAGAAGTTTGGAGTTCAGTTTTATCATGTTGGGTGTAGCATATAACCACGAGGTCTCAAGTTTACTGAAGATTACAGAAATTAAGCTATTATCCATTACCATTAATTTTCTCAATATTTTGTAAAGACTGTTGTCTATATGTTGGTTATCCTTTTTTACCCACTTAACAATTAAATCAAGATGTTCAGTGGCTTCTTTCTTAAAGACGGGATAAACAGCCTTATCAATAATAAAATTGACTTCTTTCTGGTTATCAATTGAGAACAGTTTATCCTCCAGGTAAAGGAGAAATTTTTCAGGATAATAACGAACAGCTTTAGCCATGATATAAGAGAATATTATGAATCCATTCTCTCCTTTATTTTCCAAAAGATAATCATAAAACGGTATAAATTGATCTGCTTTTTTACCAATTTTTCCTGCAATTGTTTTTCCAACAAGCGTTATTACTGCATGTGGAATTTTGTTATCAATTCTTTGAGGATAGGCATTATAGACAATATCAATATCAAAGTCATTGTGGGGAAGTTTGCGCTCATAAAAGTCCAGGGTATCATTTTTAAGCCTCTCTTTCCAATCTAACGAAATCATTGTAAGTCTCCTTTTACAATTTTGTAGGAATGCTAAATCAACCGGCTTAGGGTTGGAAATACCCAGGCAGTAACTGCCGGTTTTGGATGGCCAGGAAACAGGATCTCCCGGAGCTCTTTTATAAGATTATCATATCTCAATACCCTTAGTTAATAATAGCTAATTTGCCCTTTTTAACT
Organism: uncultured Candidatus Cloacimonadota bacterium; assembly: GCA_964441785.1. Taxonomy (GTDB): domain Bacteria; phylum Cloacimonadota; class Cloacimonadia; order Cloacimonadales; family TCS61; genus CAYYLA01. Next base: position 24,041 of record CAYYLA010000003.1, read on the forward strand.
TTTCCATCCATTTCAATCATAAAGAAGTACATTCCCGACGATATCCTTCTGTTATTATTATTTTTTGCGTTCCAACGATAATGATCCAACATGTTATAATAAGGACCAAAATTGTCCTCAAATACAAGATCACCTGCTACATCGAAAACACATATTTTTCCTCGTTGTTTGCGAGGCAGATTTAAAAATCTGAAACTACACTCTTCCTCTACCGCTATTTTACTATAAACAAGCGGATTTGGGTAAACTATCAAATGCTCTAAATCGTCTATATCTGTCAAGTTGAAATGATGTACTTTATCTGCAAGATGCATGGGATTTCCTGCTAAATCAACAAGATTTTCCAGATGGAGATAATATCCTTCATTAGATGGCTTTAGAGCTGTTGCAAATGCTAATCTTACTGTAAAAGAATTATTGTTGTTAATATAACTTACATCGATTATTCTATTATCTGGATCAACAATTGGTGTTTCAAGCAAGTAATTATCAAGATCCAAGATATTAGAAATCTGCATATCTTCTGAAAATATGAATTCTGCACTTTTGTGATTTGTTGCAATTATAACCTCATCAATAAAAGGGCACTCATAATCAAAAGATGATTCAATTGTTATCAATTCTTCACATACAGGTACTCCTGTTGAACCAGATAGATTTGAAATTACTAACGCATAGGATTCCCCTTCATTAAAGACATCGGAATAGGTTAAAGTTAATCCTTTGTTTTGATTTCGCGATATTGCCGAGCTTGGATTACCATAGGATGTCAGAAGAAAATTCTCTGTTTTAATGGTATTGGAAGCCAGTGGATAACTATAAGCAAGAATAAGTAGGTTACTGTTAATTATTCTTGCCTCTATAAGTTCAGGGCAATAGAAGGGAACTGCAGATTTCCAGGCATTGGGATAACTCTCAAGACCGGAATTTTCTTCAATGGAGGTTATTTGATAAAAAACAGTATCACCCGGAGTAAGGTTTGTATCAAGATAGCTTGTAGAATAACTTTGAGCAGTTAACTCTATGCTGTTATCTGTTCTCCGATAAACATTGTATGATGATGCATTTGACACAACGTCCCAGCTTAATTGTAATGTTGTTTCATCAAGAGGAGATACAACAAATCCAGCGGGTGGATCTATTGGTAATTGCTCCTGCTTTGTTACGACGGTACTTTGCAATAAACCATCAATATTGGCATTGGCTATTATGTAACCACTTTGAGTATCATGTTGTGATACCGCTGCAAGAGTGTTCTGATAATCCAAGTTTGATTTGCCTACCCAGATAATGGACATCTTATCATCTAAATAATCAATGATATAAAGATTTGGAGGTACAGCTATTACAAATTCCATATCACCATTGCCATCAAGATCAAAGGTGTTTAAGGCATTCTTCTGCTCAACTTCGCTGAAATGTAATGTGCTTACTGTATTATATTGATTATCCTCTCCATTGTTGGTGAAAAAGGTAAAAGAGGAATAATTATTGTTTATATGTGCATAATCCTGTCTGTATCCTCCAACACAGAAATCTGTCTGCTCATCACCATTGAAATCACCAGTTTCCAGATAAAAAGCATTCTGTACCGCTAGTCGGAAGGTCCAGGATTCTATGAATAGATTTTCTTCAGGACTGAATTCATAGATGATGATATCTCCATCTTTATCTGCTGTAAGAATCTCTTTCAGTCCATCACTGTCAAAATCTCCAGAACATATCCTATTACTGAACTCATTCCTTGTTTCTGTATCGGAATTGTTTATCAATGTATACTCTTCAAAGAAATCCAGCTCTTCCCTGTTGAATAACGATATTACACGCTTTGTTGAAAAATCAATTGTTTTATTTTTGACTAAGGCTACTTCATGATAATCATCGTCATCATAATCAATAAAATTGCCCCCAAACACATCTGGCTCTATCCACATTACATAGTTTGGGAAATCTATCCCATAGGAATCGTAAAGATAAGCATTATCAAAATCCAAACCAAGAATTTCTGCACCAGTATAGTCTGTTTTACCAAGCGATAATGGCCAGATTTTAAAAGGGAATTGGTATAAAGAATCAATGGTTGATCCATTAAATTCATATATACAACTTATCTGTTCTCCTGCAGGATCTACCATACCAAAAAGATCGATAAAACCATTATTATTTACATCCATATTTCCATAAGCCCAAATCGTCTCAGTATCAAGAACCCGTTGCTCAAATCCTGAGGTTTGAATTGAGTTGAACTCTACCTCCTCTGGAGCAGGAAAATAGGTGTGAGTTGATAATCCAACCCTGTTGGTTGCAATAAGTAATAGAGAATCTGGATAATAATGTTGGTCAAGATTAATGCTTCCACTGGAAACCATTGCTGCGTCATTGCTTATGGTTTCTCCTGCCGGCCATTGAACCTCCAGATTAACTGGTTCATCATATTGGTATGATAAAAATAGATTTGGTGTATCATAAGCGTAACGTAGAGAAAAAGTAGAAAGTGAATCATTAAACACAGGCGATGACAAATCAATTACAACATCTTTATAGCTGCAATATCGATATCCTTCATTTGTAATTAGCTCGAGTCTTATTTGATAATATCGATCTTCGGGACGTAGTCCGTTGATGTTGAACTGTCCTAACACTCCCTCCTCTACAGTTTCGTAAATATATAGAGGAGCATTATTATGCGGATAGTTTATATCATACCAATCGCTTATCTCCGGATTATTTTCGGTAGTATACATTACAGAATATCTTGAAAAATCCTCGGCATTTACAGAACCAATTATATCAAAGTTTGATGCAAGACCTTCATTATCAAGGGGATACGTTATTTCAATGATAGGAGCATTCCAGGTTTCAAGTAATTTGTTAACATCCAGTAATCCATAGCCGAATTCATTATCGAACCCTAAATCTCCTAAATCTTTTGCGGATTCAGCGAGGTGACTTTTAACCTCTGCGAAGGTCATATCAGGATAAACCGATAATAACATGGCAATTGCTCCGCTTACAAATGGTGCAGCTACTGATGTACCGGATTGTTCTGAATAGTAAAGCGGGTCAAATTCATCATAGGTGCTTAAAACACTTACACCGGGAGCAACAATATCAAGTGTTGGACCATAACTGGAGAAATCTGCCCTATCCTCATATCTGTCAACTGCGCCAACAGCAATAGTTGTAGAAAGTTGAGCAGGATACATGATGGATGATTCGTAGGTGTTGCCAGAAGAAGCAACAATTATGGAACCTTTATTGAAGGCATATTGGCAGGCATCGGCTATAATATCGGAGTAATTTTCATCACCCCAGCTGAGATTGATAACATTAGCACCCATATCAGCAGCATAAATTATGCTGGCTGCAGCATCATCATCTTGAAGATAACCAGTTCCCGAGGATGTAAGAAAACCTGCTCGTAAAATCATCATTTTTACATGCCAGTTGATGCCTGATATTCCCAGGTCATTGTTCGTGTCTGCTCCAATTATTCCAGCCAGATGTGTACCATGATTTAAATCATCTTCCGGTAGATTGTCCTGCTCTGTGTAGTCTTCCAAAGCAATATCATATAATTCGGGAGCATCTACAAAATCCCAACCACGCCAATCATCAATATAACCATTTTGATCGTTATCTATGCCATCATCAGGAATTTCTGCTGTGTTGTAGTAGAGATTGTCCTGTAAATCTGGATGATCAAAATGAATGCCTGAATCAATAACCGCAACAATGATATTTTCGGATCCGGTTGTATAACTCCAGGCCGGAGGGAGATTTATCATCTCATAATAATGCTGTTGATCGCCATAGTTTGGATCGGATGGAGTTACCAGCATCTTGTTGAGATAATTTGGCTGGATTGACTGAATATTGGTAAAAGAACGTGATTTTAGCGAAGCAAAATCACTTTCCTTCATGTTTTTTTTTAACGTTATCAGATAATAATGGCTGATTTTTGAGGTGATTTTTTCTACATTACTTACCTCTTTACTGCTGATAAATTGGGCAAAATCCTGGGGTAGATCTTGCCCTGTATCTTCATTTAATAAATCAACTGTTTTTATGATTATCTGGTTTGGTACATATTCCAAAGCTAATGAGCATGTGAACAGCAGGAGGAAAATTCCTGCTAAAACAAAACCTTTCATTATCCATCCTAATTAAAATTTATAGGCTAATCCCAGCATGTGTACAGCATCTATATCATAATCAAATGGTATATAAGAGTAAGAGAAGTTGATTTTTCTTAGATTAATACCAACACCATAAGAGAAATCTTCTGAATCATAATTAACTTTATAACCTGCTCTCAAAACTAGTTTAGGCGTTGGATTAACAGCTAATCCAAAATTTAATCTCAGGTTGTCATCATCAAAATACTTTACCAACTTCAGCTCTGTGTTTATTAGAACTTTTTTTAGTTGGAAATCTTTGACTGCAGATATTTCGGCTGTCAAAGGTAGATCTATGTCTTCATTACTCATTTTTTCTGTTTTACCAAAATTCTTTATACTTGCTGTTAATGATAAATCCTGAATAGGAGTCAGGTAAACATATCCAAGATCAAAGGATAATCCAACACTGGATGATGAATCTATTTTCTGATAAAGTCCATTAACGTTAAATCCAAGATAGTGGGTTGGGGTAATTCGTCTGGCATAATTAAAGGTTAATGTAATATCCGCCGGATGAAAATTACCAATTACATCACCAACATCATCAGTGCTGGTGATCTCTCCATAATCCAGATATCGGAATGCAACACCAATAGCACTTTTACCTAGATAATTTGAATAGGCAAGGTTGGTTATCGATGTGTCAAATATCCAATAATTTTGTGTAACAGCCAGAGTATGATTCTGGTTTATTAAGCCTGCTGCAGCATTTTGCATAAATCCAAATCCACTTGTACTAGATAATGCTCCATTACCACCCTGTGCAGCTAAGTCGGCACCTGTGGTAATGCGCAACATCTGGAATCCATATTCTCCACTTACTTCCGCAGAAAGAAGCGCTGCTGTTAAGATGATTAGTATTACTATTATGTGTTTTTTCATTTATCCTCCAGAAATAATTTAACCTTATTTTTCTATTGCAAACTTCTTTTTTAGAATTTTGCCATTACCTTTAATGACTGCAAAATAGACACCTGAAGCCATGTCTGCTGCGTCAATAAATAAACTAGATTGTAAATATGCAAGGCAATTTATCTCTTTGCTTAAAATTAAATTACCAGCAATATCGAATATTTTTACACTTACCTCCACATTCTTACTTGTAAGTAGTTTTAACGTTACCGTGTTTTCTCTGTTTGATCCGTTATAAATACTGCTATTAAAAACCCTGCTTAATGGGTTTGGATAGAAATAGGTCCCTGCCGAAACAAATAATTCATCAGAAAGGAATTGATTTACTGGTGATTCACCAATATAGGATGCTGTTCGTTGAAGATTGCCATATTCGTGCATCCAACTCCCCTCTATAGGTAGATCTCTGTCTGTGCGGAATATAGTTCCGTTATCAGCTGCAATGTATATTGTTGATCCATTGTTGTTATTATCAAATATAATGGGATAATTTCTGCTTAATACACTATAGGTAAAGGGGAAATCAATGCCCATGATATAATCATTATTATTGATATTTTCCCATCCTGCAAGACGATTTCGGGAGATATTACCAACAACCTCCAACTGTTCATCATTATCAAGATTTACAGCTATAGCACCAGAAGAAATATTTAATGAATCCGGTGATGAAATCATCGATTCTGGTTTGAAAATATTTCCTCGATAATCTACTGCAGTAAATGAGTTCTCTTCACCTAAAATGATATCAATAGTACCATTACCATCTACATCGGCAAAAGAAGGTAATGATGTTATTTCGAAATCCATTTTAACAGGTGAGTTCATTCCTATATGATTATAAGCATAATCCATGAAATCGAACATATAAAGAAGAGAATCAGCAGTCGTAACAATATAATCCGGTGAATCATTGTCATCTATATCTGCACTTTGTACTGATAATATTTGCTGATTAGTTTTATCAAAGATAATATTATCAAAGATTATGTTATAAAATGATTCCGATAGATTATCAGGATCAAAAAAGCGCATCAGATACTGCCCATATATGTTTTTGGAAGTAACAACCAGATAATCATCGTTTAACACCAGATTGGATACAATAACCTCATCCGCAAATGCTATAGTTTCAATGGATTCATACATTTCATCCAATACTACAATTTCAAAAGAATTATTATTGGTATTTAAAGGTAAAAACACTCTGTAGGGTGATTCATTATCTCTGTTAACAACTGGTCCTGCAGCCCAGTTCCGATCAATAAAATAGAGAGATTCGGTGGATTCCATATCAACCATCATTAATCGAGATAATCCTGTCGCTGAATTTAATGTTGGAATTAAGAATGTACCTGTCATCTCATCAAGACTGTAATAGTATGGAATCGAATCCAACTGAACAGGATAATTAGCTGCCATTTCAAAGTTATCCCACAGATAAATCTCACCAGAAGGCATTGGATAGAAAATCTCCTCTTCCCCATCGTTATCAAGATCTATAATTGTAGCATTAAATCTGCTTTCTCCAGTATAGTCTGATGTTAGATACCACTGAAAATTTACATCAAACGTCATAACAGTATCAGAAACACTGATATTAGTTATTTCCAGTTGGCTATCACCATAGTAGCTCTCTGATGTTGGAACAGATAGATTGCCTTGCGGGGTGTATAATTTTCCAAAATAGCTATTATTTCCTTCACGGTATGCATCATCAGGAGATCCCAGATACCAGGGATTATATGGTCCGTCCAGGTGTTGGATACCATCTGCTTCTTCCAGGTCTACCCCTTTGTGTGTACCATCTGCATTTACCGAATTTATTTCGTATCCGGGTTCAAAATTTGCCTCAATAATATTCTCATCAATATGCCAGATTAATAAACCTGAGCCATCATTCTCAGGTGCATCTCCATAGCCAAAACCAGGAAGATAAAAATCCCACTCACACCCCTGATAACTGTTTTTCATGAAATCAAAAATCGGTTGTCCAGCATAAGGATGACCCTCTGCATAATACGCCTGATCATCGATCAGATCAAAACTGAATGTTACCAGTGTGTCTCCATCTGTATTTACAAAATAACTGTTATCTGGGTTTTGCTGCCTGTTTTCTATCAGAAAATATTCTTTCTCTGAGATATTGATTTTGTAGAGGGATGATTCATCCATCGAGCTCATTGGATATACAATGGGAATCTCGGTTTCTGTTGCGGTAATCTCAATAATGTTATCCTCTTCCCAACCCATATAATAGCGTGACCAGGCGCAGGGTAATGGTGGTACATAACCAGCAGCATTCCATAAGCCATAACCCATTACTCCAAAACTGCCTATACCAAAGGATAAGCCATTAGATGAATTATTATCGTAAAGTGTAGGTAATCCAAGTTGATATCCAAAGGATTGCGCTAATACACCTAGAATTCCAAGTATGTCAGCTCCCTCTTCCAGGTTGGATATATTCTCTGATTCCGGCAGGATTGAAATCTCTTTAAAATAGACACCATCATCTGTTAAGATACCCGGGAATTCATCATTTTCAGGATCAAGTGCTGCCTGGAAAGATTTTCGGGATAGATAGGTGCTTTGAATAAAATCACTATTGTCTGGGTTTCCCTCCTGACCTGCCCCAGCATGAAAGAGCATATAAGAATCATAATTTGAGAAATCAAGATCAGGATCAACTATTGCAATCAGGTCGGAAATTATCTGTACTTTATTTTCAATCTGATCACGATTACTACTATCTGTACCATAATAAGCCATGGTGTTTGGAAGTGTTATAATCTCGGGATATATTTGATAGAGAGAATCCGTCTCTGTAATTAATTCATAATGCCCATGTGATGCATCGGAATAAAAAGCATCAAGATGGAACATTAAACGATGGAAATATTCATAATCATGTGGAATATAATCGGGGTGATCTGCTTCTAAATCAAATGTCTTATCACTGAATTGGACCAGGAAAACCATTATTGAGTCAGGAATATTGCCCCAACCCGGTCTTTGAGACGATCTGAGGTTAGTATCAATATTATCATAGGTTTCGACCATTCTAAGTTGTCTGTTTGTTCTGGGAAATGGTGAAGCAGAAAGATAGCTGATAGCTGTAATTAGTGTAATTAGCATGATTTTTTTAAGCATAACATCTCCTGTATTTTAAATATAAACACCCTCTCATCGGATGATGATAAGAGGGTGAATATAAAGAATATGGTCAAAGAATTTTTTTCTCGATTAAACCTTACCTTGCATTATGTCATTTTCATTACATTTGCATATATCAGTAAACTCATAGCGAGGAGCCCATCCGTCAGCTTTGGATTTACGACTTCTGATAAGTTTTATTCTCTTAATCTCTGTGTTGCATTTTGGGCAAATCACTTTACCTTCGGTTGTGATTTCATGCGCCAGCTTTGCAGCAAATGTTCTTCCTTTTGGCATGTATCCTCCTTATGGATTCAATTAAACCCTTTCAATATATTCCCCGGAACGGGTGTCAATTTTTATTTTATCACCAACTTCAATAAAAAATGGTACTGTTAAATCAAGGCCTCTATCTGTCGTTGCCTTTTTACCACTTACAGAAGCTGAGTTGCCCTTAACGTTTGGTTCACATTCGGCAATTTCCTGTACTACTGTGGTTGGAAGTTCAACCCCAATTATGTTGTTTTCAGGATCCATTCTCATAATTACTTCCATATTCTCAATAAGGAAATATTTCATATCACCAACTACTTCATTAGGAACTTGTAATTGTTCGAATGTAGAAGAATCCATGAAAACATAAAAGTCACCATCATAATAAAGATACTCTTTTTTATGTTTTTCTACCCTGATTTCTTCCAGTTTTTCACTGGTTCTAAATGTGTTATCAATTACCTTTCCTGATTTCAGGTTTTTTAGTTTAGTACGTACAAAAGCAGCACCTTTACCTGGTTTTACATGAAGGAATTCAACGATTTCATATAGATCATTTTTAAACTTTATAATCATACCATTTCTGATATCTGATGTTGTAGCCATTACTTCTCCTCAACACTATTTCTCGTAACCTGTTAGCATCATACAGGATAAGAGTTTTTACAAAAAAACAAAATTTAATGAGGTCGGTTTTATGGCAAGAAAAAAATAATATCGATCTATTTATAATCCTTTAGCTTAGGTTTGATTTTGTTTATAACTAAGATAACTGATAACTCGATTTAAGTTAAAATTGACAAACTATTAAGTGTTATTTTTTTGGAATAACCTTGGAAAAGAGGGTCATTAAGAAATTAAAAAGATCTTAATGGAGATGTTGTAAAATTATAACATATTGATAAATAAGGAGATTACATGAAAAACTACTTCTTGATTCTGGCAGTACTACTGGTTTCTTCATTAATGGCTAACTCTATTTTTTCATTTGATGGTGTTCCTGTACAATACTATGGGTATGATGTTTATGGCTCTGGAATGGGGGAGACCGGTAGTGCTGACCTCTACCGGGTTAACCAAAATCT
>CAYYLA010000004.1:0-15119 GCA_964441785.1 uncultured Candidatus Cloacimonadota bacterium
GAATTGTTGGTTTATTATCACGTAGAAGTAATAATATCTCATTATGGGAATTAAGAAAAATGATGCTTGAACCAGCTCGTTTTGCCATTCTTATTTGATATTCCCTTTGCCTGTAATTGTATTAATCTTTACTTTGATAATTACAACATTATTCATAATCTTCTCATCAAAATTTACATTTACATCAGCATATTGTTGTAATAGAATACAAATTCCTTTCTGTTTATCTTCTAAGGTGGTAAGAATTTCTGCTTTTCCTTCTATAACAATACTTTTGTATTTTGTCGTCCATTTATTCGGTGGTCCCTCTAATGTTAACCTGTATTCAGATGTCATGGCAATTGATACTTGAGGGTTGTTCTTAATCAAATCAAGCTTCTTTCCCGATGTTGCACAATGAAAATAGATGTTCTCTCCATCATAACCAAAATTCATTGGAATTACGTATGGCTTATTACCATCTGACATTGCCAAATAACTAATTTCACAGCTTTTTATAATAGCATCCTGAAGCTCTCTTTCTGTGATTTCTCTATCCTTTCTGCGCATTATGTCTCCTCTATCGGCAATCAGATGTAAATGAAGATTTCTTTCAAGAAAATTTTTGAAAAAGACCAAATGTCAACTAATTGCCAAATACCAAAACCAAAGTCAGATTGTCATATTCCGGGGAGTGTACGATATCTATTGTGAACGTTTTTTTCTATGATGATACATAACGTAGTCGAGGGATAGTTTACATAGCTACAGATACCTTTAACTGAGCAGACAAATATAGATCACAATGGCATAGTAATTCCATCTATTGATTTTGGCTTGAGGGATTATCCGAATCTATTCAAATTGTTGGAAGCCGATCATAGCCCTTCAACAACAATATTTTTTAATTTAATTGAGGATCAAGATGTTACTCTTTTAATCTGTAACTTAATTGGCTAAATGGCTAGAGATTTGATTTATGTGATTTACCACAAGGGTAGCCACTCGATTATTTGAGGTAGGATAGATACAAATAATCAAGTATGTGCATCTGGGATATATTACAATAATCTCAATAAAGAAAATGATTGTGCCATATTAGCATAATACAATTCGAAGATTAAACTGTGGTCATTCGAAATTTCTAATTCACCTAAAAAAAGCCACCTTTTGTAAGGTGGCTTTTTATTCTACTGTTTTTTTTGCACTATTTCATTAATATCATCTTTTGGGTTTTTTGCTTATCACCGCTGCTAAGTCTATAAAAATACAAACCACTTGAGACGGAATTACCTGAATCATCTCGGCCATCCCAAACAACTGTATGCTCGCCACAAGGTAGCATCTCATCTAGAAGAACGGTTACCACTTGACCTTTAGTATTAAACACTATGATTTTAGATAAAGTACTTTCATCTGTGACAGAGAAGGCTATAGTAGTTTCGGGGTTGAATGGATTTGGGTAATTGCTTAAAGCAAGTTGTTGGGAAACTATTTCATCATCTTCGGAAGGAACTGCTGCATCATTTTGCTCACCAGGAGTTCCATTATTAAGTGAAGCAATCCAACTACTTGCAAGACTATTATCCAGATTGGGGTCTATCAATTCTAACGTAGCTCCATTACCATCAGCTTCTTCTGGCCATGGTGAATCATCACCGTATTCTACTGCATCAACTAATGTTTCTTCTGCATCATAAAGTCTGATTAATTCTCCACTTCCACTTAATCCAAATCCCAGTTCTCCAACTACATTTGAAACTGAAGGAAATAGTGTATTAAAAGCTTCTAAATCATTACTTAATACAAGATATTCTCCGGCTTCAAGAATTGTGTCGTCTGGTATTATAAAGATATGACTATCATCCTCATCCTTAAATTCCCAACCGCTTATATTTATTGCTTCTGTTCCCGGGTTATGTAGCTCAACCCAATCACCTGCATCAAAATCATCAGCTGAGTTATAGTTTATCTCATTTATAACAATATTACCGCTCTGTGATTCTATATCGATATCATAAAACTCATGGGCTGTTCTAGCAGGAAGGAACGCTCCCTGGTCACTATTTTGTGCGTAGAAATAATACTGCAAATCTTCTGCTCCAGCTGTTATAGCTGTTCCATAGATTCCATCTCCGGCAGATCCGTCATTATTTTCACCATCGTCAAACATCTCAATTTTCTCAAATTTTGATGTTCTGCTAAGTCGATAATAGAGCCAGATTTCATCAGCATCTGCTCCTGCAATGTTAAAGGTAATTTCCTCACCGGATTCAATTGTTTCAGGAGAATACTCAGCGTCAGATAAAACAGGTACAGTACCCTGAAATTCAGATTGATCTAATAACCATTGATATCTGGTTTCCATCAATTCGGTTATTCCTATTACTGAATTTCCAGGGTGTCCACTAGATACTGAATTATTGACATTGTCCTGAAATTGAGAATAGGTGTAGAACGTATTAGGATCATTCTGGTAAGTCTCCGAAATAATGTCCTGTAACTCATAAGCTCTGGTTTCATACCAACCTGATTGGAAAATCTCTTCGATCATTGTTCTCATATGAGCTATATACATTTTCTGATAGGTTTCATCGTTAAGGATATTTCCAATTATTGGATAGTTTGAATCATCAATATTAAGTAGAGGATCAAGTCTCTGCAATTGATATGTACTGAGAGGTTGACCACCTAAGAGCATCGAGAAAACTCCAAAATTTTCATTTAAATCCCAGATAATTGGATTAAAAAGTTCAGCACCATCCTGGAAAAGATAATAATTATGTCCGTAATTTATAGGTGCATCAAGATTGACCATTAAATTATCAAAAGCTAACATCCATAAATGAGCATCAACATTGAGGTAATCATCCATTTCGGAACTGTTATTATTAAAAACATCTAAGAACTCTAACAATTGATCCCATCCTTCATCAGATTTGAGTTCATAATAATCAGTGTAATCCTCGGGGTTATCTCCAAGATAATCCCAAATACTAATTACTTGAGGAGATCCATCGCCGATGATCTCTCCTTTAAACCGAACATCATTATTGGTGCTATAGTGTGTGTTCTTAAAATATTTATCTACTGATTGAACACTTGTATAAAGGCCTATGTAGTCATCATTAATATATACTTGGCAGTAGTTTGCTTCACTGGCATCCATATAATTTCTGGCAATTTCGTAACTAAGTGTTTCCCTTACAAAAGAGGGATCATTATAGCCATTTGCTAGTTTTAAGGTTCCATATCCATCGAAAGTCTGATCATCTACAATGTGGTCCAATTTAATATTCAGAGGATTTTTATCATTTTGAGGGCTATAAGAACTATTGCCTTTATATCTTACTCCTACACTTAGAAATTCAATCCCATTTATTATAGCATCTCCAACTAGACGCTCCTCATCTCCAGCTTCATAATATTCCTCTAAAATTTCTTCCCAATTGCTCTCTTCAAAGGTAATCTCAACACTGTTTATTGTATTTATGTCATAAAAATCCTGTGCATAAATAATGCTGCTGAACACTACAATTGCTAATATTGTCGTAATTACTTTCATTTCTCCTCCTTTAGTAAACTTAGACAAAGAAGAAGACAATATCCTGCATTTTATTTTTAAATAATTTAAGAATTTAATTCGTGATGCTTTTAAACCTCAGGAACCGATCGCAGCCCTACAACTACAATCAATCGTCAAACGCTTGCCTTGTCGTATCCGGCAGCTGCCAGAGTAGACAGGTCAACCGTCAACCGTCAACCGTCAACTGTCAACTGTCAACTGTCAACTGTCAACCCCAACATCCATCACTCTGTCACAATTATCGTCGGTCTTACAACACCTGCCCTGATCTGGGTATGACCATCAACAAAAGCCCATTTTCCTTCAACGTCCTTAAAGAATTCGCGGTACACAGGATCCATCTTAAAATCTCCAAATCCTTCTGTTAAGATTAAGGTTAACGGAATTGGTTCATTTCCTGTTAAGGCAACCCCAATCTCCTGTCCAATATATTTCACAAGATCAGCATTATCCATAGATGGTGCGACTATTCCACTAACCTTTTTGGATTCCGCTTTTCTAAGGAAGTCAAAATCAATTTTATCAACGTGAGTAATTACATCTCCAGCACTTACCTTTTCCCAATCACTATTATTTGATATCATCTTCAGTGGACCCGATTTCTGGCTTCCAAAACCAATTATTCCCTTTAATCTTGAGCCTGTATAGCTGATGGTTGCTGAAATACTGTCCTTAATATCTTTGATTTGTCCGGTTAATCCGGAAAAAAGTTGATAAGGGGTTTTATCGTATTGGATGATCATAATCCCTGTTTCGTTATTATAATCCTTTATTGTTCCGGTACTTGGTGAAGAGACAATCATTGGGATCTCTCCTCCGGCTGTATCAACAATTCTTGATGCCAATGTATCACCAGCATAAACAAACTCACCAACCTGTTTCTTTAAATAGCGTTTTGCTAGTTTTGGTTTGATACTCATCTTTCCTGCTACGTTGACTTTCTTCGGTTTGGTTGAATAATCCTGGATCTCGCGCATTATTATTGTACCGGAATCAAAATTAATCTTTTCGACTCTTCCACGTACTGGTGATTCAAAGTAGTAATGCTGGAATTGTAATTCTTCGAGAATTGTCTTTCTTCCAACCTCTACAATGCGTTGTCCATATTTTACTTCTTCATCTTTTTTGATAAGAATAGATTCTTTCAGCTTTTCGGGATTAAGTCTCAGATATGTCTTATCAAATAATGAGATAACATAAATTTTTGGAGGATCAAAAAGATTCTCTCCCAAGACGGTTTCCGGGGTTACCAGATCTCCCGATTTAACCAGGATATTCCCGGCATAAGGCAATGAAAGGGTGATATCAAAATCGCCTTTCTCTATTTTTTTGGATGGGATAACCTTTGCGAATGCGTCTGATATGGAATTTCTTTCAGAAGATAATTCCAGCTTAAGTATATCCAACTCTTTGGATATATCCTTGCATAAACGGGTATCAATTAATAGGGGTAGGTCTGTTGTAAAGCGGAATGTATCATTGTCATTGTTCAAATAATAACCTTTATTCATTGTTATATGGACATTTTTTGTCTCTCTATTTTCGATATACAGAAGCTGATCCGTGAGTACATTTTCCCTATTATCACCAATTGTTATCTCCATTACTTTAACCTTTGGTTTCCACTTTTTCGCAATCGGTCTGATGACTACTGCAAGAGGCTCAAAACAATCCTTATCAAGCATCTCTTTGGCTAAATCCTCATTAAGCGAGCTTAACTTTCCCAGATGCGGTGTTATGAAATCTTTGTCTCGCCAGATCTCGGTTATTCCTTGTGCTTCAAATCCATCATATACCATCATTAAAGCTTCTGCACTATTATCAGCATGTGATACCACGCCACCTGCTCCAATGATAATATTGATGTCATGCATGTGGAATTTCTTCTTCTCAAGTTCCTGATCCAGGTAAAAAGCTTCGGTGATTTTTTCCAAATCCTGACGATTCTTTGTTAATTTATCAAGGAATCCAATTTGACTGGTTTTGAAATTCATTTTCAAATGATGTTTCTTGGCCATGGCTATAGCTTCTCTGGCAATTGCCATCTCAATCAACTTATCTTTGGAATTGTCAGGAATAAAACCGGGATACAACATCTTATTTGATATGTAATTCCTGACATAATTATCATCAATCTCAGCTGGAATCCACTTGGATAAATTCTCCAAACCGGTATCTTTCATCACATTGGATATGCTGTAACTCATTCCATAATTTGCACTTACGGTTCTAAAATAACTGCCAAGAATATTGGAAAAGATGTCTGTCGTTGCTCCTCCAATATCTACACTCATGATGTTCTCCTCTTTCTCCTTACTTAAAAGTTGAAGAGATTTGATAACACCTAATGGAGTTGGAATGATATCATCAGCAACACACTGCTTTAATTGACTATATCCGGGAGCCTGTTCCATTACATTTTCCATAAACAACTTATGGATCTTTTCCCGTGCCGGCTGCAGGTTTTCATCTTGCATTGTTGGTCGGATATTATCGATAAGGTAAAGCTCAAACTGTTTGTTAAAAAGCGAACTGATCAATGGTTGTGCTGCTTCATTACCGGCAAAAACTAATGGAATCTCATTCTTCTTGCCAAATTTTGGAGAAGGTTTGGCCATCTGAAGTATTTCTCCCAGTCGCAATAGGGGAGATACAGCACCGCCATTTACACCACCGGCCATAAGGATGATATCCGGGTGCAGGATGTTCATCTGCTTCATCTGCTCTAATGAGGAACGTTTGTCGTCTATCGCAAAGGTATCCAAAATAACCCCACCTGCACCGTATGCTGCCCGTTGACCACTACCGGCCGAATCAAAAAGCGTCAGACCGATAACAAGTAATTGCAGTCCACCACCGGCACTGCTTGTTGTAAGGTATAGTACGCCTTCCTTAAACTGAAGTTGCCTATCAGTAGCGTTTTCTGTAAGTAAGTCAAACGATGTGTTTTCTTCCAACTTTCTGATCGCCTGGTAGACACCAATGTTCACATCCTCTGTAGGTTGTTCAACTGTTGTGGTTGCATCAGCCAGGGATTTCGGCCTGAATTTGCCATCCTGCTTCGAAAGTAGCAATGCTTTTGTGGTTGTGCTTCCAACATCTGTTATAATTATCCAGTGATACTCTTTGCCAAGAGATTGCTGCCTGGCCCAGAGAGGTACCTGGGAAATGTTTTCTATAGCAATCTGTTCCGCTTCTTTTTCTGATATAGCCATCTGGTCTATAAGATTGTTCTTTGTATCTATGATTACCTGAGATAGATTCTTGCGATGACCAAATTCATCACCGCAATCCTTGCAATACGGACTTCCAATTTTCCCCCCGGCAAAATCCTTACTCTCTTTCATTACTTTTCCGCAACTTTCGCAAATATATGTGGATTTCATTCAACCTCCTGATTTATACGTTTATTGTCCTTCGATATCAGTTTGATAAAATTGTCTATCAGCTCTCCTCTAAATCGTTTAATCACACTTCCATTTTCCTGAAAAACCTCTTTTAATGAAAGATAATAGTTTAAAGATCCAAAAAAGAAATTCAGCGTTATTGGGATGTTACAATCTCTATACTTTCCAGCTTGGATCCCATCGCTGAAGGCCTGATGAAAATGTTGTCGAATTAGAGATTCCCGGAATAGTAGTTTGCGCCGTAATTCGGTTGGATATTCCGGTAATTCGCGAGCCAGAATCGAGAATAGATTTTCATCCTTTTCAACAATAGAAAGGTATCCCTGAAGGATGCCCTCCAGATTAGATGTTTCACTTATTAAGGCTTGCATCTTTTCGGAAATCAATTCCATATCTTTATCAAAAATCGAGATGATCAAACTATCTTTGGTTGGATAATGCAAAAAAAGTGTTCCATGTGCAATACCACAAGCTTTTGCAATTTCCGAAGTAGTCGTCTTTAAAAATCCATTCTGAAGGAACAGCTTCTTAGCTTCTCTTATGATTAACTGCCCTGTTTTATGCTTCTGCAATTCTCTCTTATTCATACAATCTCCATTTCACTGAGCTAACACTCACCGAGTAAAAAGTCATCGAGAAATCAGTCAAGAATTATTTTCCTTTCGATAAGATTATGCTAATCTGTTGGATCAAAATAGTTTATTCTGGAATGGCTAAAATAATCTTTTCTTTTGGTCTTGACATAGGGCGGTTTTTTTTAAATCGTGTATTATCAAAACAACATTCGAATGGGTCGCTTACCATTTGGATATTTAAAATTTTGGAGTTAATTATGGCCTTTGTTCACCTTCATAATCACACACAATATAGTCTATTGGATGGAGCTTGTCGTGTAGATAAAATGATTGCCATGGATGAGAGATATGATATGCCGGCGGTTGCAATGACCGACCATGGGAATATGTTTGGAACCATAGATTTTTATAAAACAGCAAAAGATATGGGTGTCAAACCAATAATTGGAATTGAGGCTTATGTTGTAAATAAGCCCATTGATTCTGATGATTCAAAAAAGGAAGTTCGGCATCATCTGGTTTTGCTGGCAAAGAATCTTCAAGGTTATAAAAATTTGATGAAGTTGACCTCGAAATCTTTTCTTAAAGGTTTCTACTATAACCCGAGAATAGATAAAGATATTCTTGCGAAGCATGCTGAAGGCATTATCTGTCTCTCAGCCTGTTTAAAAGGTGAGATTCCCTGGCTACTTCTCCGGGATCAGGAGGAGAAGGCTAGAGAGAGTGTAGATTTTTACAAACGAACCTTCCCGGGACGTTACTACATCGAGTTGCAGGACCATGGAATTGATGATGAAAAAGAAGTTGCTCCAATGTTAATCAAACTGGCCAATGAAATGGATGTTCCACTGGTGGTTACCAATGATTGCCATTATCTGCAAAAGGAAGATGCCGAAGCTCATGATGTACTTTTATGTATCCAGACTGGCAAAAATTTATATGATCAAAACAGAATGAGATACTCTACCTCAGAACTCTATTTTAAATCGGAACCGGAAATGAGACAGCTCTTCCCGGATGTTCCTCAGGCTTATGAGAATACCGTTAAAATAGCAGAAGAGATAGATTTGGAATTGGATTATGATGAATTTCTTCTGCCTCATTTCGATATTCCTGAGGAATTTCCCGATATGGAGGCTTATCTCAAACATCTTTGCTATACCTCTGCAAAAGAGAAATATCCAGAAGTAACAAAAGAGATTACAGACCGTATTGATTATGAAATATCGGTTATCAAGAAAATGGGTTACGAAGGGTATTTCCTTATTGTGAAAGACTTTATCGATGCAGCCAGATCGATGGATGTTCCAGTTGGACCCGGTCGTGGGTCTGCGGTTGGTAGTATCGTCTCTTATTTGCTTGGTATTACTCAACTTGACCCATTGAAATACAGCCTTTTCTTTGAACGTTTTTTGAATCCTGACAGAATCGGTATGCCGGATATTGATATCGATTTCTGTGCAGAAGGTCGTGGGAAAATTATCGATTATGTGGTTGATAAATATGGACGGGATAGTGTAGCTCAAATTATTACCTTTGGAACCCTTGGTGCAAAGTCGGTTATAAAGGATGTTGCCCGTGTTATGGAAGTACCTGCTTCAACCGCTAATGAAATATCCAAACTAATTCCAACTGTACCCAAAATTACCCTGGAAAGTGCACTGAAACAATCACCTGAATTTGCTGAGAAAATGAATGAGAATGATATCAATAAATCAATTCTTAAATATTCTCTCGTGCTGGAGGGATTAGTCCGGCAAATTGGTATCCATGCAGCCGGGGTTGTAATTGGTCCTGATAAATTGAGTAATTATGTACCGCTGGCAACCAGTACACAGAAAGGTGGAGAAAATGCGGTGCTTGTTCAATATGAGGGTGGATGGCTCGATGATTTGAAGATGCTGAAAATGGACTTTCTCGGATTGAAGACGCTTACGTTGATTAAGAAAGCCGTCCAACTTGTTAAGGAATCACAGAATGTAGAACTGGATATGGAAAATGTCGATCTGGAAGACAAGAAATCCTATGAACTTCTTGCCAAAGGGAAGACTGATGGAATCTTCCAGTTTGAATCCGGTGGGATGAAGAAATATCTCTGTGAATTGCAACCAAATATGTTTGAAGACCTTATCGCAATGGTGGCGTTATATCGACCCGGACCTATGCAATTCATTGGAACCTATATTAATCGTAAGCATGGAAAAGAACCTATAAGATTTATTCATCCTCTTACGGAAAATGCTTTAAAAGAGACCTATGGGGTTACTGTTTATCAGGAACAGGTTATGCAGATTGCCCGGGAAATGGGTAAGCTTACAGGTGCCGAAGCTGATACTCTGAGAAAGGCTATTGGTAAAAAGAAATTAAAAACCATGGAGAAGATGAAAGCCAAATTTGTAGAAGGGTCAAAATCTAATGGCGCTTCCGAAGAGGTGATTGAAAAAATTTGGTCGGATTGGCTTGAGTTTGCTAAATACGCTTTCAATAAAAGTCATGCTACAGCCTATGCTTTTGTAGCTTTTCAAACAGCTTATCTCAAAGCTCACTATCCTGTGGAATTTATGGCTGCATTGCTTTCACTGGAGGATAATCCTTCAAAAATTCCATACTTCATAGATGAATGCCGCAATATGGGCATAGAGGTTCTGGCACCCAATATAAATAGTAGTCAACGAGAATTTGCTGTTAGAGGGAATAAAATTCTCTTTGGGTTAAAAGCGATTAAAAATGTTGGTGAAGCTGCAATTTGTGCTCTCCTGGAAGAACGTGAGAATAATGGCAGTTTCACGAATTTCTTTGAAATGTGTTCCCGCGTTGATTCTATGTGTGTTAACAAGACCGTTTTAGAGAGTTTGATTTCTGCAGGTGCTCTGGATGATCTGGAGGGAACACGAACCCAAAAATATAACGCTATTGAAAATGCTCTGGAATATGCTTCTTCGCTTCAAACGGAACGAAAGCGTGGTCAAATGATGCTGTTTGATTCATTTGAGGAAGAAGATGAACAATCCTATATGCCTGAATTACCCAAGGTAAAGGAATGGAGTTTAAATGATAAACTTAAATATGAAAAGGATATTCTGGGTTTTTATTGGTCCGATCATCCGCTGAATCAGCATAATCCATTGCTGGGTAAGCTGGTAAATATAAAGACCACCGATTTACAAGAGGAAAAAGCTTTGCCAAACCTGCTGGTGATAGGTGGTGTTGTTACCGAAATAATGAGAAAAACTGACCGGAAGGGAAACCCCTTTGCTATTCTTTCACTGGAAGATATGCATGGTAAATTTGAGATGACCCTTTTCAATAAAGATTATGAAAAATTTTTCATGAAGATCCAGGTGAACAATAAGTATCTTATTATTGGTAAACGATCGACTTACAGCGGAAACAATGAAAATGTTCTCCGGGTTATACCCTTTGAAATTTATACTTTTGAGGAATTGGAAAAGAAACTTAAGGGTAAGGTATATATAAGGTTAAATGAAAATGATACCAACGGAGATGTCGCTAAAAAAATCATGGATAATTTTAGTCGGCATAAAGGAAATTTTGCTGTGAATTTCTCCATAATTACCAAGCAATTTAAAACGTTAAAATTGGAAAATCCCGCGATTAGAATATTTCCGGAGAATGAATTGTTGACATCTTTGCATGATTTAGGAGTTGATGACATAAATATTAGGTTGGATTATAACTATTAAAAAGGGGAAATTATGAAAAAGGTTATATTAGCAGCAACTCTGATGATGATAATAACTGTTTTATCAGCATTAGACATCTACGTTGAAGAAAACAAATTTCTTGATAGTAATCAGAATACACTTCTTGAAATCGGGTATCAAATTCCATTTGCTGAATTGACGTTTGAAAAATCAGAAATGGGATTTACCGCAAATGTAAAAGTCACATACCAGATCTTGAAATCAGATAAAGTTTTAGTTGAAAACAATTATTCTCACGAAATTTCGGTGGGAAATGAAGCGTTAACAAGTAGTCCGAAACTTTATAAAGATAAACTTACTCTTACCTTGGCAAAATCAGGTTACCTGGTGAAGATGAGTTTTGAGGATATGGCTTCGCAGGAGTTCTTTGATTGGAACCATGATTTTTCTATCTTGGAAAGGGATGCTTTGGTGAGTGATATCGAATTGTCGAGACAGGTTTATAGAGATACAACTTTGGCAAATAATCTTAGAAGAGGGAGTATCCATTTTGATATTGCTGTAGATCATCTTTTCATGAAGCCCGATAATCAAAACATGGTACTTTATTATGAGATACAGAATTTCTTCGCTGGAGATGATGGTAATTCGGATGTTTCTGAAACAATTACAATACACAGAGATGATAAAGAAATCTTAACCCTATCAGAAGACATTAGTCAACCGGACGAAGTGATCAGAAGGCTGAAAAATGTTGAAATTGCTGACCTTGAACCCGGGTATTATAAATTGTTGCTTACAATAAAAGATAATATTACAGGTATGGAAGAGACAAAAGAGGATTTCTTTCTGGTAAAAGAGCATATCCAGCAGAATGTTCGATTATTCACATCTGTGGAAGATGAGATAAGGTTGATCCGTTATTTTGTGTCTGCGACCAAGATAAGTGATTGGGAAGCCAAAAGTGAAGAAGCAAAACAGAATATTGTAAATCAATTCTGGATGGCTAATGATCCAGATCCAACAACACCTGTAAACGAGTTTTACGATATAGTTAAAGAGAGAGTTAACTATGCAAATGATAATTTCTCACATTTTGAAGATGGTTGGACAACAGATCGGGGTCGCATCTATGTTAAGAATGGTGCTCCAGATGAAATCTCTACTACCAAAACTGGTTTTTATACAAAATATGCCCAAAAGGATGTAGAAATCTGGAAGTATAGATATAGTCAAAATTTAACTTATTTGTTTGTTGATTTCAATACCAATGGAAATCATAAACTGATTTATAATGAATATGATGAAGAGGAAGATATCTTCCCGGACTGGTTGGATTATCTGGGAGAAGAATTTGATGAAAGCTTACTTCAATAAAAAGTAGTTGACACGAAATTTTAAATTAAAAAATATATCTAAAAGCGTCATCTAGATATGTAATAGATAATTGATTATTTTGTAGATAAATAGCAACAACATCAAATTGAGTAAAATGCTCGTGAAATTGAGGGTTTTTCGAGAGGAAATGTTGGGCAGTTTTATAGATCTTTTTCTGTTTAGAACGTGATACACTGGAGAGAGCCGACTGGTAATTATTGGCTCGTGCTTTTACCTCAACAAAGTGGATGGTATCTTGTTTCAGAGCAATTATGTCTATCTCGCCATAGGGTGAATGATAGTTGCGTTTCAGGATGCTGAATTCCTTTGAAAGCAGGAATTTTACTGCTTCATCTTCTCCGGTTTTGCCGAAACTTTGTGTATAGTTGTTATTCATAAAAAAAAGTAAAATATATTGACTTTGAAAATGTCAACAGGTTTTATGATATTTCAGGAGGGAATATGAAAAAAATAATTTTTTCATTATTGGTTTTTTCTTTATTTTCGAGTTTAGTGGCAATCCCATACACAGTTTTAGGTAATGTTAATACGCCGGATGGTTATGTCCTCCCTCACCTAATGGCTGAAATAAATTATACATCATATTTTGTAAATGATGAACCCGCTTTTGGGGATGATGATATACATTATGCTCAGGGTGCAGCTCTTAGTGTTGGGATTCTGAACAGAGGCGAATTGGCGATTATTGCAGCTAGTGAAGATATCTACCATTTCAACGGAAAAGTGAAACTTATTACTGAAACACCAAAATATCCATCTCTGGCAATTGGGGTTGATAACATGTTTGGAAAATACAGCGATACGGATAACAATCAGACAATCGGGGATCTACCTGACAGGGATGATTATATCAAAAACTCTCCCTATGTTGTGCTATCCAAGTCTACCCTGATTTTAACGAATCTGTCTTACTTGCCTCAACTTGAAACGGTTTTTCATTTTGGTATAGGTACCAGAAAATTCAGAGGGAAAGGTTCAACAACTAAGCATGCTTCAGGGTTTTTCGGTGGTGTTGATTTTCGCTTTTCGGAGTTTATTGGGTCTCATCTGGAATTTGATTCCCGTAATATCAATATTGGAATTGATTTGTTTTTCAGGAATTTCACCTTTAGAGCTGGTATGTTTGAGGTAGAAGATTATTTCAAAATTAAAGGTGACAATAGTGGGTATAAGTTTGCCTTTAATCTGAAATATACCCTTGATATGTTCTCTGATGTTAAGGCTCGTGATAAAGATAGAACCAGGGAGGTTAATTATCCAATTGGCCGCTCAAAAGCAGTGGAGACTTTTAAACAACAGGAACAGAAAACACAACAGCAGAATACATCTAATGATCCAATATTAGAGGAATTGAAAAAGATCTCTGAACGTAGAAAACAAGCGGAAAAAGAGCTGGAAGAGATTAAAAAGCTGTTAGAAGAAGATTAAGAAAATTAATGAAAATTAATATTATACGTAATTGTGTGTCAGGTTTTCTGCTGATAATTTTATTGCAGATTTTCTCGGTTTGCTTATTTGCCGATATCAGCGGCTTTGATTTTAATCGTATAGCTGTTCCTGACGAAGAGTATCACAATGAACTCCTCGTTAAAAGAGATATCGCCGAATCTCAATATAATAGTGATGATGTTAAGAAAGCGCATAAATCTTTTAAAAAGGAAGTGAAGGCTTATAGGAAACTACTCAGAAAAAACAAAAATTCTGAGGCATCATTCAAATTGTATGAAATTGAAACAATCTACAGCGGGATCGGTGCCTTTGTCGATGATATTTTGTATCTTAATGTTCTACAAGCTCATGCTGATTCAAATAATAATGATGTAATAAAGTATTCTCTCTTACTTTTGGATAATTATTATAATACCGAATTCGAACAAGAGGTTGTAAACATTCTTGGTAATGCTTATGTTGAACGGTACGAAGAAGAGAAATTAATCGATTTATACGGGAAATATCCCGAACACGTTACGGATATTTCAAAATTCCAGTTAGCCAATGCCTATTATAATTTGGATAACATGATGAAGGCCGGGGAATATGTTAATCTTTCGGCTAAAGATAAGCGACTGAGGATGAAGTTTCACTGCCTGGACGGATTGATAATCTATAATTCTGATGGTGCTTTCAAAGCAATTGATAAGTTCAAGTGGATAGAAAAAAAATACAGTAAAAAGTATGAGAAATACTCCTTTGTGCTGCTTACTCTTGCCAGACTCTATTTCGACACAGGTAATAATGATTTAGCTTCTCAATACTATGAGGAGTATTTTGCACTTGAAAATAAGATTATTGATTCCGGTATTCTATATGAGCTAGGTACATTTTATCGGATTTATGATGATCAGACTAGGGCGAAATATTTCTTCACCATACTGTCAAATAATTATCCTGATTCTCCCTGGTATGCTGATTCTCAAGCTCAGATTGCAGAGATTGATTTGAACCTGGGCTCCTTTGAAGCAGCAAAAAGCAGAATCGATGAGGAGTTAGCTGTTAATGAAGTACTCTT
>CAYYLA010000004.1:15133-17947 GCA_964441785.1 uncultured Candidatus Cloacimonadota bacterium
ACATCGAAAACTTATTTTGGATTCTACCGATTTATTTGCTGCAGGTGATACGCTGGATAGTGAATACATGGATAAGGTTCTTAAAGTACGAGATGGGATTTTACGCTCAACAAAAACATCAGATGATTTATATACCGGTGTAGAGAAGAATAATATCAAGGCCTTGAGTAATCTGGAATTGGAGTTGTTTGATACCAGCGATATTTATATGGAAGTACTCAAATATCAACATCAGGATAATAGTGAGTATAATAAGAAAATTGATAACTATATTGATTACCAGATAGCTACAATTGATTCCAATCTCATCTCACTCCAAACAGTAAAGTATCTGATACCACTGGAATTTGTCACAAATGACGATTTCCAGCTGGCTCACTACCTGGCAGAAGAGCGATATGGAGAAATGGCGTTAAAAGAATCCTGGGAAGACGTGAAGAAACAAGCCGAAAACAATAATAACGAAGCTATATCCAGGGAAGCTGATAAAATGATAATTCTTCTTGATATGAATATAGAGAGCTTGGATACAATTGCTGAACTGAAATTTGGCACTATCAATAACCCGGAAATCTCAAGTTACGTAGATGAAGAAGAGATTGCATTGGAAAAGGATAAACAGGAATTCCAAGCGCTTAGGGCTAGTTATAAAGATTCCTTTAATAATAAAATCAGAAACAGATTGCAAAAGAGAGAGAATGATCTGTTGGCAACAATCAATGAAATATCACAAAAATATGATCAAACACTTTTAGATCACTCATCGGATCTAATTAAACAGCAGCGAAAATATCAGATTGATCTGCTCAATATTCTGTTTAGAGAATCCAAAGTGCTGGATGGTGAGTATGATCAACTTCAAAAAGATGTATTTGGGAATAATGATGATGAATAAACTGATACTGATCTTACTATCTATATCTGTTATGTTTTCTGTTTTGATAGCAGAGAATATTACCGAGGAATTATCAGAGAAATATCAAGAGAAAATTGCGTTCAAGCAGGAGACCTATAATCAGATTCTTCAGTTTATAAATGATAATCCCAATTCTCCAAGCTTAGCAGATTTATATTATAAACTTGCAGATCTCAGCATTGAAGTAGATGTCCAAAATCCAGATAAGACATTGGGATATTTTGAAAAAGTTCTGATATATGATGATGACTATCCCGAAAAAGATATTGTACTCTATAATATTGGATATTTCAGTTTCAAGGCTGTTAGAGATGATCGGGATGCTCAACGCATTGAACATATAGAATCAGCTCAAAACTGGCCGGACTATTTACGACTGTCTGAGATAGATTTGAGTAAATCTATAGATGCTTATTCAATGATAGAGAATGATTTTAGTGACTCCAGTTATTGGGTAGAAGCAATCTTCAGGCTTGGTAATCTATATCTGGAAATTGCACTGGATTCGAGGGATCGTCAACAGTTTTATCCCGTAGCATTAAACTATTATCAGAAGGTTATTGATTCAGAAGATCCAACATTGATGAATCATGCCCTTTTTCAAAGAGGTTGGACCCATTTCTATAGTGGTGAATTTGAGCTGGCTATAGATGATTTTAATCAAATACTTGAAACCATTGATAACAGTGGTGATAAAAATCTGGAGTTATATTTCGAAGCAGATGCGCTAGAAAACATGGCGTTCAGTTTGATTGAATTTGATGGTGTTCAATATGATATGGAATCTGAAGCTGCCAATAAAGCATTAATACTTTTCCGAAACTATTTTAATAATGATTACGCAAGAGAGATAATCTATAAATCTATTGATCTGGAGTTACAATATGCTGCACCTATGCGTGCTGTTGATTTCTATAATACCTTATTGGCTCTGTATCCCGATTATCTACTTGCTCCTGCATATATTGATTCAATACAAACAATCTTCAAGCGTTTTCCCAATAGATTACGCAACGGTGAGAATTCTACAACAGCTATTTTACAGGAAAATGAACGATTAATCCAGAATTATACGATTGATTCTAATTGGTATTTAAAAAATGACACAGCAAAGGATTTTCTTATTCTTGGCATTATCAGAGATGCCTATGATATTGTAGAACCTCGCTGGTATAACCGATTTGTTAATAATCAAACCGAAGATAATTATCTTCAATATGCAGGACTTATAGAGAACTATGCTGCATTTCCACAATATCGGGATGAAGAAGGCTATTCAAGATTACAATCTCTCCATAAGAATAAAATTGAAATAGCAAAATCTCTAGCTGATACAACTGCCAATCCAAGTTTCTATTTGAATGCAGTTAATGATATGAATCTCTATCTGGATCGTTATCCTGATGATGTTGATGAGTTTATTTATAGAGAAGATATTTTTTATAGTTATGAGAAAATCTATGAGATCCTTCAGGATAGTGTTCGGATATCTCCCTATATCGATGAAACTCATGGTGTCAGTATCACAGAAATAGATCTTAAGAATCTTTATATCAATGCTTCTAAAGATTTTGAGACAGCAATACGTGATAGTGCTTTCTCGGTAGAAGAACGTGAATCCCGCGTGATAAATCTTATACTTTCAAGGGCCGATCTGGAATTTGCCAGTGGTAAACAAAATCTTGCTTTTGATGATTATGGAGAATTACTGGATTTGAATATTGATAATGATCAGCGCATTCATGTATTCTCCAGATTAGCCGAGATAAGTAATAAAAGAGACGATTATTTAGCAGAAGAGGAATATTATAGAGAAGCCTCCATTATTGCGGTTGAAGAAGATAATGAGGTATTTATAAATAATTTCTTCCAAAGAAAAGTACATATTATTCGTATGA
>CAYYLA010000004.1:17957-27041 GCA_964441785.1 uncultured Candidatus Cloacimonadota bacterium
GCTATACAATCCCACGCCGAACAGTTGTATCAACAGAGCGATTATGATTCGGCGGCTGTTGAATATTTGCGGTTAACAGGAAATGTAGAGGAACTGGGTTGGACTTCCGGTATCGCTTATCGACTTAAAGCTATAGAGGCTTATGAAACCGGAGGATTATATCAGGATGCTATTAATGAATATATGGAAATTGCGGAGATCAAGCAATCAAAAAATGATGTTTTTGCGGCATGTTCAGGTGCGTGGTCAATTTCTGATACAGTTCTAAGTGATTGGCATCAAAGTGAATATTTGAGAGAGTATTTCATAAATAGATTCCCTGAATCTAATGAAGCTTATAAATTGAGATTACAAGTCATAGGTTTTTATGAGAGTGAAATCTTTAGTGATACACTCGCTGCAGGTCACATGTATCTGGATTTACATGATAATCATGAAGAAATAGATATGGCCGGTGAGGAACCATCAAAACTCTATCTAAAAGCGATAAAAATATTTACGGATTTCCAGCAAATCGATCTTGTTAATCATCACATGTTGCAGTTCGAGAAGCAATATCCCGATCATCCAATGTCTATTGAATTCCTGAAAAATGTGGCTATCTATTATAATGATAATGGGATGGATGCAGAATTTGAAGATCTGGCTCGCTATATCTACCGTAAAGATCCAAGTGTCGATCTGTTGACGGATATTGCAATTAGTAAGTTTAGAAATCTTAAAACCCAGATTGATGAATACTTCGCATTAGAAGAATACGATCGTATGGATGAGAAGATAACAGCGTTTAAGAATCTGGACAATGATTATAAAAATGAAGGACTGGTACTACCTCTCGACTCTATTTATGAGCAATTCCAGTATTATAAAAATTATCAGCAATACTATATTAGATATGATAGAGAGTACAGTGCAATTGAAACTGATTTCCTCAATCAGACTCCCGATCAATTGATTCGTGTTAACGAAATGACTGAATGGAAGAAGCACATTATAAATAATAGACGGGTGAACAAGGTGATGGATAAGTGTGAAGAGATCAGGACTGATGTTGTCCAATTGATTAAGGATGGTATTCCTTATGATATTGATACTCAGTATAAAACCAAAGCACTCTACCTCGTTGGGCTCTGCTATGAACATGGATCTCAGGCTACATCTATCCAGATCCAGCATTTCGCAGATGTGTCAAAGCAGCTCAATAATGAGACCTTAAATGCTAATCCTATCAAACAGAAACAATATAAGGATAATATCCTTGCTCAAGGTAAGAAATTGGCTTTTGCCTTTGATAAAAAAGCATTGGAAATTTATAACTATATGCTGACCTCCTTTGTCGATGATCAACATTATTCGGATATATATACTGATCTGGCCTATGGAAAATTGGTTGAAAAGGGCTTGAGAAGTCCAAAAATCTATGTTGATATCCAATTAGATACGCTCTGGACAAATACTGGTGATTACTTAAAATCAGATGATTTTGAGTGGATTGATTCTCTTGCTGCAAACAAATTATCACTCAAAAGTTTAGAACTGAAGCGTATTTTTATCAGTGAACTAAAACCGGATTTCGTTAAGTTGGATATAATTACAAATCATCCGCTTAAGAGCATCCAATTGAATGATGATAAACGGGGCAGAGAATTAATTGATGCAACGGAGATTGAATTGGGTTGGGAATACAGCATCAGATTTACAAAAGCTGTTAACATTGGTGAAAATGAGATCACACTGGGTTTTGATGAGATCTACGAAGATTTATTGATTGCTCCGAGTATCGCTATCCAATATGAAAAAGATGATTATGAATATATTACCAGCACAGAAGAGGTTTTATTGACAACAGATTATCACTGGTTATCGACAATTGGTGATCTTGGTGATAATCCCCAGGTAGATTCAACCTGGATTTTTGCCAGTGATGACAATTTCAGGTTCTTCAAAAATCAGATGTATGGATTAGAGAATACTGAGGCAATTGGTATCTGGTATCCTTTGATTGATACAATAGAAATCCAGACTTGTTATTTCGCGAAATCTTTTAATATTGATTCAGAAGTAACCGAAGCCAGTATGAATTTTATTGGACAGGAAGTAACCTCAATCTGGTTGAATGGCAACAGCATAGTTGAAAATAGAGAAATTGTTCTTGATAAAGAGTTAAGCAAAGCCGAGGCTCAGTTAATAAAATTAACAGATTTAAGAATGGGTGATAACTATTTCGTAGTAAAAGTGATAGGTGAAGAGATCAACAAGGGATTTATAGCAGAGATAAAATTCAGAAAGAAAAAAATGGACGAATCCGCGATAGATGAATTCAATAGTGCAGATGGAGAATAAAATGAAAGCAAAGATTATTATAGTAGCAGCGATAATTATGAATCTGTCTATTCTGTTTTGTGAAGAGAATACTACCGCAACGAAGCCAGTAAAGAAGATTGTAGATAAAGATACGGAACAGATAATAATTGAAGTAAAGAAACCTGATAATGCCGCAGTAATGAATAAGAGGAAAACGGAGTTCAAACATCAGGTTGTCATGAATTTAAAACCGATAATAAAAAAATCAAATAAACTTTTATATTGATCAGGAGGATTTGATGAAAGAGAAGTGGATGAAGATACTGATAACATTATTGCTGGTTATTTCTGCGAATATGTTATGTGCAAAAAATGTAGTTGATATCTATATGGAAGGTGGAGCTTTCATGCATATCATCACGGCATTACTTGTTGTAACATTGATATTGGCAATTATAAAATACTGGCAATTAGCTATCAAAGAGAAACTTGATACCAAGAATTTCTATCTCAAGTTGAAAGGTTACATAAAGAACAACCAGGTAGATGAAGCAATCAAGATTTGTGGTCAATTCAAGAAAACATCTCTAGGGTTTATTTTTTGGAGTGGGTTGCTTGGATTCAAGGATGGGCTTAATACTGGCAAAAAGGGGATGGATTTACAGAGATCTATTCAAAATTCCTTTGATGAAGCTGGACTTCAGGCCATTCCAAAAATCGAATCGGGAATCTTCTGGTTTGAAATTATTGCTCAGGTAGCGACATTGTTAGGTTTGCTTGGTACAATCTTTGGATTGATTGCAGCCTTTGATGCTTTAGCAAATGCACCGGAAGCACTTAAGCAAATACGCCTTACCGAAGGTATCTCTCAGGCAATGGGAACAACAGCCTATGGCTTGCTGGTTGCTATTCCAACCATGTTTATCAAAGGTGCTTTTCAAGCCCGTTCCGAGAAAATTATTAATGATATTGATGAATACTCTGTAAAATTGATTAATCAGATAAGTTATTCAACAAAGGATTAATTTATGGCTCATGCCCCCTCAAAACTGAGAAACCTTAACAGGGAATCATCACGAGGTTTGAATCTTATACCCATAATGAATCTTTTCATTGTGATTATTCCAATGTTAATGACAATAATGGTTTCAGTGCATCTGGCAATGGTAGAAATTGTTTTACCTAAAAAAGGTGCAATACCGCCAAACCAGGAAACTCCTGTAGATTTACCCAAGACTCTGCGATTAAATATTATGGCAGATGCCTTTGAAATCTTAGTTGTAGAGGATGAGAGAACAATCAATATCCCGGCATTGGATACCTCTACAAATCCGGCAGAATTCGATTTCTTGAAACTTAATAGTGAACTGATTGAGTTGAAAGAGCAAAATCCTGATCAATTTACAATGGAAGTGTTGCCGGATCCCGATGTTAAATATGATACACTTCTAAGAGCTATAGATGTTTGTAAAATGAATGATTTTCCGAATATTCGTTATAAACTTATCTCAAAGAAAATCTATAAATCTACAAATTAATGGAGAAATAGATGAAAAGAGCAGCAGTTGTTGTTAATCGCAAATTGGGAGGACCTTTTGAAAAAAGACCTCGAGGTACCTCTGCACCATATCTGAATATTACGTCATTGATTGATATCTTAACTATATTGTTGATATTTATGCTGAAAAATATTTCCATGGATTCAACTCAGAAGCATTCACCCGAGGGTATGTTATTGCCAACTGCTGTTACAAAGAATAAATTAATTGATGAAGGTTATGTTATTACAGTGAAAATATATCCTGATAAAGTTCTCTATGGTAATGACAATATCAGGGTTGGATCATTGGATGATTTTATGACAAAACCTGAAATCAGATCTGGTCTGCTACAAAATTTGAAAGAGGAATCTGAACTGATAAAGGCACATGGCAATGAACCATGTTTACTTATACAGGCTGATAAATCATTGGATTGTAGATTTATAACTGAGTTTATGAGATTTTCCGGAAGAGGGCGATTTGCCAATATCTATTTTTCGACTATTAATACAGATAACGTTAATGAGGTCCTTGGGTTGTAGGGGAATGTATGACTGAAAAAATTTTAAATTTAAAATTAAAGTATAAAAATAAACTTCTTGATATTGCAAAATATAAACGAGATTTTACAACCAATTTCTATGTTGGTAAAAACAGAAAATTATTCTGGCAGATTCTAGATGATTCCTTCCCGGATAAATTCAGATTGATTTCTCGAAAAACATCTGGATTTTCTCTTCACCTTCGTCCAGATATGGATATTGAAGTAGATAAAGAGGGGGAGAAATTATCTAAGCAGTTATTAACAAACAAAAATCTACTGAAGAACAATTCCTTAGATTTAGATTTTAACAGTAATGGAACTATCACATTTTCTGATGACTGGAGCATAGAATATTTCTTTTTACCTGCTAGAATTTTTGAACCTACTCACGAAGAATTAGCCATAAAGAGAGAATTTGCTCACTGGCCAAAGATAAATCAACAGGAACGTGTAACCCGGATCTTCTTACTTTTAGGGCTTCTGATTACAATAGTTGGTTTAACTATTGGGGAGTCGTTCTATGTACCACCTCCAATTATAGATTTTACCAAACGATTGGAGCTTGTGCACGAGATGGCTACCAGAGTTGAATCCGAAGTTATTGAAGAACCCGTTGTTGAACCGGAAGTTAAGGTTGATATTACTGAAGAAAAACCGAAAACTGAAGAGGATGCTGAGGTCGCTGTTAAGCAGAGTGAAGAGAGTTCTCTAGCTCAATATGAAGAGATGTTTGGATCAATTGATGGTGCTTATGATAATTATGAAGCTGAATTATTTGAGCTTGAATTTGTCGAAGATATTGCAGTTATTGATTATGATGAACCAGCTGAAACCGCTGCCAATGTTGTTAAAACAAGTGATGCATCAATACTTGAAAAGCCAGCAGATACGGGTGGTACAAGTTTATCAGACATTAAAAGTAGTGGAAAAGAGCTTTTTGATATAGATGATCTTGATTTAGATACGGATCTTGGATTAGAAGAGGTTTCATTCGAAGATATTGATTTAACAGGTCAGGATTTGACCATAAAACGGATAGAAAGCAAGAAACAATTTGAAGCTGCTAAACGAAGTTTCTCAAACATCAAGGTAGTACAAGAGAAAGAGATTGAGCTCGACGATGTTGTGGAAGATCAAAGTAATGATGCTTCTCAGATTAAACAAACAATTAATGCTTACAAACCACAGATTACTAAACTATATATGGTGGAAACAATGATGGTTGATATGTATGGTACAATAGAGTTTGATCTGATTATTGATAACCAGGGGAAGGTTGTTGCAGTTAATTCTGAAGCAATTGAAGGAAGTTTCTTCACGGATGATTTCCTAAATAAATGTTCAGATATAATATCTAAGTGGAATATTCCTGTTTCAGAAGCCGTTAATTACAGTTTCAGGATGAAGTTCATTAAACAGTAATAGTCATTAATGCTTTATTACAAACTTGCGCTTCCGATAAAACCGGATCGATTATATACCTATGTCTCTAAAGAACCTGTTAAGCGTGGATGTCGTGTTGTTGTCCCTTTTAATAATATCATCTTAACCGGTGTTTGTATTGAGATAGATAAAGAGATTGATGCATCCATAAATTATCGCGAGATAATGGAGGTTGTAGATAGCGAACCACTATTGAGAGAGAATTTGCTAACCCTGGCTCATTGGATAAATCGCTATTATTTCACGGGACTTGGTTTGGTTTTAAATGCGATGTTGCCTTCTGCTTTTAACGTTCAGATACAATTGGAAATGCGTAGAACAAAAAATATGGAGTACAATGGTGATGATCCGGCAGCAATTGCTATTCTCGATAGGTTGGATGAATATCAGTGGCTTAGTATAGAAACCTTAAAAGAAGATCTGAAGATTACCGCAATTTACAGGATCCTGGAATCTCTTGAGGATAATGGTTTTATTGAGATTAATCGTGTTTTTGATCGTAAGATTAAGAAGAAATTTGCTAATTTTGTTACTATATTGGATGTTGAAACATTACCGAAACTTACAGATAAACAACAGGCGTGTTTAAGTGAAATCAAGGGATTAGGCGATGATGTTCCCTTGGCTAAAATTGCTTCAAATTTCAGTTATTCGATAGTTAAAGCTCTGAGAAATAAAGGATTAATAGCTGTTGAGTCCAGGGAAATTCGCGAAAACTATCAATTAAACAAAATCGGAATAAAGCGCAGGGATTTTACATTAACCAACGAACAAACAGAGGTCATAGATTCGTTGTGCAGAAACATTGCCAGTGAACAGTTTAAAACATTCCTCTTGCATGGTGTAACAGGGAGTGGAAAAACCGAGGTCTATATCGCTGCAATTAAAGAGGCTTTAAGCAGAAATCGAACAGCACTTATGCTTGTACCAGAGATTTCACTGACACCTCAGATGGTGGCCAGACTTTTTGGGGCATTCGGTGAGGATATTGCGATACTTCACAGTAAATTGAATGATCGAGAACGATGGGAAGAGTGGAAGAAAATATCACAGGGGGAATCTTCTATTGTTGTAGGAGCCAGAAGTGCGATTTTTGCTCCATTGGAGAATATCGGTGTTATCATTGTTGACGAAGAGCATGAGTCCTCATATAAGCAGGAGTCTGCTCCACGGTATAGTGGTCGTGATCTGGCAGTATTACGAGCTCAAATTGAACAGGCAACCTGTATCCTGGGTAGTGCAACACCATCGTTGGAAACCTGGAACAATGCGATTTCTGAGAAATTTGTTAAATTAAGTCTGACAAAGCGACCGGTTTTAACAACAATGCCCAACGTTAAGATTATTGATATGAGATTGGTAGAGGATAAAGAATCATATTTTTCTGAATATCTTTTACAGAAAATTGAAGAAAAAATAACCGCAAAAGAGCAAGTGATATTGTTTCAGAATCGCAGAGGGCATTCATCTTTTGTACAATGCATGAATTGTGGAGAATTATTTACCTGTAGTGAATGTGATATCAGTATGAATTATCACAGTTATTCTCAGGAGCTTATTTGTCATTATTGTGGAAATAAGCAGAATATGCCACGAAAATGTCCCAAATGTGGGAGTTATCATTTTATCTTTGGATCGCCAGGTACACAGCAGATAGAGAAAAGTCTCAATATCTTTTTCCCCAATGCAGTTATCAAACGAATGGATTCAGATTCTGCCAATAAAAAGGACAGTTATGATTCAATGTATGAACAGATGAGTTCAGGGTCTATAGATATACTATTGGGAACACAAATGATTGCCAAGGGATTGGATTTCCCTAATGTGACCTTGGTGGGGGTTATTTCAGCTGATATCAGTTTGAATATTCCTGATTTCAGAGCTGGTGAACGAACCTTTCAGTTATTAACCCAGGTTGCGGGACGTTCCGGTAGAGGAACAAAAGAGGGTGAAGTTATAGTTCAAACCTATAATCCAGATCATTATGCAATCCAATATGCTTTGAAACATGATTTTGTAAATTTTGCCATAGAAGAATTGGCTTATCGAAAAACCTTAAAATATCCTCCTATATGGAAAATTGCCAGATTTGTCTTTTCACACAAAAATGAGGATTTATTGAAAGAAAATATCAATAAAAATAATAATCTCTGGAAACAATTAAATCACATGTTTAGAGAAGATGTTCTATTGCTGGGACCCATAGCAGCACCGATACAGAGGATGCAGGATCAATACAGGTATCATTTGATCATAAAAGCTGCTAATAATGATATTCTTAATCGTAGTGTACGGGTAATTCGCGACAATATAAAGCTACTATCTACCATTAAATATTTCATTGATATTGATCCGGCTTCACTATTATAAACGTTTTCCTTTTCAGGTTGAATTAAATTCTTTTTGACAATAATTTTGCTTTTCTCTTTTATACCATAAATTGATTACAGAATATTATGTTAGACATAGAGGGAGGAAAGATGGCTAAAAATAGGAATTATGGATACTTCGTAGGAGATGACTATTCTTTCACTATTTTCAAGGATGAAAAAGGAAGAAAGTATGGTAAACTGGTAAATACAAAGACAGGAGAAGTACTCTGTAATGATATGTATCAGAGGGTTGTTCCAGAGAAAATGTTGAATTTGGTTAATTCAGCGAAACTGATCATCAGTGCAGCTTGGCAGGATGGTAAAATTCTACCTTCTGAAAAAGATGCTTTTACAGCGGCTTTTGCAGGCGTAGAATTTACAGAAGAACAGAAAGCTGAGATTCTCAAGGAATTTGATGAACCTACTCCAGTTGAAGAATTACTTAAAAACGAACTTTCTAGAGACCAACAGATGCTTATTTTGGAGACATCATTATTGCTGGTTCTTGCCGATAATGAATTTCATCCAAAAGAAAAAGATTTTATTGAAAAACTGGTAAAATCATTTAACCTTGATGAGAGAGATTTTGCTCTTATTTACTATATTTTACCTGAGGAAGCTAAGAAATATATCGTTAAAGAAAAGCTCCATGAAACCTTAATGATCAAAGAAGAAGAAATTATCGTTCTTGATAAACTTAATAAAGCTGATGAACCGGTTGAAGTTAATCACGAAATCGTCTATAGTCGATTTGTAAATAACTGGAAAAATCGTAGTGAGCGTTATAAAAGAAGAAGTACATACTAAGAAATTAGTTAGTTTCAAAAATATGAAATACCCTTCAGTAATGGAGGGTATTTTTTTATTCCTAAATATTACC
>CAYYLA010000005.1:0-19353 GCA_964441785.1 uncultured Candidatus Cloacimonadota bacterium
TCTGAGGGATGAAGATATTTCACCGGGTTCCCTTCTTGTCCACCAATCTTCTGGGCGGGCTCCCTTTTACCTTTTCTTCAACGAACAATACCAACAACACGAACAAAGAAATATACCGCTCGCTATTGCTCGTGGAATTCATTGTTTAGGTTGTTTTGTGTATGAATTAATCCAACAATCTTTATTATCGGTAATATTGAATTCACATTTGGCGTAATTAAGAGTTAATATTCTACCTCAAATTTAAAAAAACTATACCAATAAAAATAAACAGCAGTGCCCAGCGTTGACGAATTGTGTAGCGTTTTTTCCAGAGCAGTTGATCAGCGATAAAGCAGATAAGAACAACACTGGCAGCCATGAGGGGATAAGCGATAGCTGCAGGTATATGCTTTAATGAGATCAGGAAAAACTTAGTAGTCAGTTGATTGGGTACGCCAAGCAACATTCCCCAGAGAAAATATTTTGGTGTGATTTTTTGCTTTCTTATTACCAGGATTATGATGTTAAAAATCAAGGCGGATGTAAATATCGAGAAAACAAATTGTTCTGTCTGGCCACCACCCAATTCGGTAAAGATTTTCATCATAGAATCCGTCACACCAGTTATTGCAAAAAGGATCAGTAACCAGAATATATTGTGGAATGATTTGGTTTCGGTCATAAAGAAAAAAGCAATTACAACAATGATCATTCCAAAATAGTTCATTTGATTAATGGAATCATTGAAAACCAGAATGGAGAGCAAGGTAGGAATCAGCAAAGAAACACGCATAATTCCAACACTGAGAGATAGTCCATTGAGGGTAATATTTCTCTTATAAATCAAAAAATTTATCAGGAAGAGGAACCCTGATATTGTACCAAGGATTATTGCGAAGGATGAATTTATTACAAAGGGTTTGGGATGTTGAAGGATGCTGAAAATAGAAGCCAGAAAATAGTTACCCGCGAAAATGGTAAGGATATCGCTTTTTTTATCTTTTCCAAAGAGAATAAGAAGATTACCAATGAGAGCAGAACAGAGAATACTGAGAATCAGGTAAATCATTTAAAGACCTAAAAGCTTGAAAACACCGAACAATTTTGAGCAGGCAATAACGACAGCAATAATGAGTACGTATTTGATAAATTTTTCACCGCGTCTTATGGCTGAGTTTACACCAATCCATGCTCCAATAGAATTACCAAGGGCAAGGATGAGTCCGTATTTCCAGATAATTTTACCTGACAAAGTAAAAACGATAACAGCAATAATCGTATAACACATCACGATAAAAACCTTTACAGCGTTAGCCTCGATAAGGTTAAACTCTTCAACCAGATTGAGGGTTGCTAACAGGATAAAACCAATACCTGCCTGGATAAATCCACCATAGAATCCAATAAAGAGAAAAAGTACAATTTCGACCCAGGTGGGAAGTTGCTTTGTAAAACGGTTACGAGGTTTATGAGGACGAAACATAAGGAAGAGCAATCCTATCAAAAAGATACCCAGGATTTTATCAAAGGCAGCAGAACTCATTTTTACCACAAGTAAAGATCCCCCGATAGATCCAATGACAGCTGCTACGGCAATATGTTTCACCGAACCGATTTTAAGTTGTTTATGATGATGAAAACGGCTTGTACCAGTAATATTCTGGATCAAAATAGCAACTCTATTTGTTGCGTTGGCAACTGGTGAAGGTACGCCCATCAAAACTAGTATTGGGAGAACCAGTATTGATCCACCTCCAGCAAGTGTGTTCTGAAATCCGGCGACGATACCGGCAAAAAAGAGGATGACAAATTTCAATATTTCATTCATAGATTTGTTAAAACTTCAGTTGTGCTAATGTTGTCAATTCTTTCCTTCGAGAGTGAGTTTAAAGTTGGTTATGAGAAAGGAAAGAAATGTATATTGACAGCAATTAACAGACTAAAAGGATGGAATATAAAATTGAAATCGACGGAGGATCACGTGGAGAAAATGATGAACCGGAAAAATATCCTTTGGCAATTACTAATATTATTATTGATTACAGCTAATCTCTTTGGGGATTTCCAATTTGCAAAAGAACTTTACGATGATGGTTTGTATGATGAAGCGATCAAAGAATTCCAGAAGGTTGTTTCGGATTATCCAACCTCTAAGGAAGCAGAAGAATCGCTTTTTTATATTGGTAAAAGTTATCGTGAACAGGGTCGATATGGCCTGGCAGAGAAAAATATTAATCAAATCTGGCAGGGATATCCCAATAGCTCTTCTAAAGACAGAACCTTATATTATCTTGCTTTAACGCAGAAGGATTTGGGCCAATATAAGGATTCTTATAACAATTTCATGATGCTGCTAAATAAATTCACACTATCCAATTATACGCAGCAGGCCTTGAAGTCGATTCTGGAAGTTTTGTATCTGGAACAGGATTATGAAAAAGTGATTGAACAGGGTCAAAAGATTGAACAGGAATATGAAAATAATAAGCAGATTCCTTATGTTAAACTGTATATGGCAAAGGCGGAACTGGCATTGAATCACTATTCTGAATTTGAGTCAATCCGCGATGATCTGATTAATGATTTTGAGAATTCTAATGCTTATTGGGAGATTATTTTAATTGATGCTCAATTGCGATATGAGCAAAAAAAACAGCGTGATGCAATTTCGATACTTGAGACTTATCTTGAGAGAGATATTCCGCGAGCTTATGAAGAGATATATCGATCGGAGTTGATGGGTTTTTATCTTGCAGAAGAAAATTTCGAAAATGCAATAATACAAGTGGAATTGCTCCTCAGTAAATACAATAATTCGTCAGCTATGGATAAGTATCTTACAAAAAAACTGCTGTGTAAGGTTAAATTAGGTAGAGTTGAAGATATTCAGTCCGATGAATCACTGCCTCGGGAAATTTCCAATAGTGAGTATCTTTATGAATACACCCTTTATCTCGCCGAAGCTGATTTTAGAAATCATCAATACGAATCGATGATGGATAACATCAACAAGGTTATTGCTCAATCCGATGATGAATATTTGATCTATAAGGCTAATCTGATTTATGCGAATTCTCTTCTGGCACAAGGACGATATGTTGAATCTATTGGTGCTTTTCAGGATTTGAGTCTGGAGAAGTGGTCGAAAAATGATTTAATTGATTTAAAAATTGCTGATATCTATTTCTCTGATCTTGAATTTTACTCTCAGGCGATCACCTATTATGATAAGGTTGTGGCAAGTTATAATGATGATCAAATCATAGCAAAAGCCCAATTTAAAAAAGCGCTCTGTTATGAGAAGCTTGGTGATTTTACTGCGGCAGTTGCTCAATTGAATATGATAGATGTTTATAATGCTACTGATCATGATTTTGTTCAGCTTGTACGAGATAAGAAATCATATCTTAACAAATTTATGGTAATCGATTACAAAGCGGCTTTTACTAATTTACTTGAAGCAATGTACACCTATTCAAATGACGCTGATGCATCCAAACTGCAGATGGAAATAATTGATGTTTTGGCAAAGGATATTAAGGATTATGAAACTGGTATTGCTTTGATAGAGACTACGGATAATGATGCTATTTATTTGAAATCAATGTTGTTGTTGAAGGAGGCAGAGAAACGTAAGGCTGAGAATGATTATTCAGCTATGGGCGAGTTTTTGAATCAATTCGATATACAGGTGGGACAGCTTACCGGGGTTAATATGGATGCGAAGAGGGGTGAATTACTGCTACAGAGAGATTTATTGTCGGCTGATGCTATTGATGTAGGTCTGGAACAACGGATCGTATCCTTTGTAGATCGTTACCCTTTGGCTGAGGGACGTAATGAGTTTATTTTAAAATTAATTGAATATTACAGGGATATTGATGCTCGGGATCGTGCTGTTTCCTATCAGGAACAATTGAGAAAAGATTCCAATATTGATGTAAACCGCTTTTATGAAGAGAAGATTGCATTGGCGGAGTATTATTATTCACAGGATAATGATCAGAAAGCATGGGAAAATTACGAATTGGCCAATGTGACAATCAATATTGATAAACCCCAGGTGTTATTTCATTATGCTGTCGTGACCGACCAGTTGGATTATGATGATGCAGCTGATAAACGTCTTGAATTACTTATTAATAATGCATCTAACTTCTCTGGTTATGGCGATGCATTGCAATATTATATCGATTTTCTTTTGGATAAAGAGGAATATGAACGAGCATTGGGTTACGTGAACAGGGTGAAGTCGGAAGACAGGGATAGTGATTATTATGTAAAAAGTGCTCTATTGTTTAAAAAGTTAGGACGCAATGAAGAGGCGAAGATAGCGTTGATGCATATTCAGGATAAGAGTATTGATGTGTTACAGGATCTGGCACAATTGCAATTTGTAACCAATGATTTCATGATGGCTGACTATACCTATAATGATCTGATGAAGAAAGATTCTGAAAATCTTCATTATCCTTATATGGTTGGACATATTGCATTCATACTGGAGGATTACTTGAAATCTGCGACCAGTTATAAAATTGTTGTGGATCGTCTTGGTGATAGTTTCGCAGGTTTTGACAATCTGGAAACATTGGTATTGGAAAATATCATTGCACTTTACAGAATTGAGAATCGTCCTAAAGCGGAGTTATTAACAGAGAAATTTGAGGATCATATATCCGAGAAAAATAGGCAGATTATAGCAATAAATGAAGCGATATATTATGTAAAAATTGATGCAAAAAAGGCGACTAAAATACTTAATAAAATCTTGAAAGAACCTCAGGATGACTCTGTTAAATATCTTGCACAATATTGGCGTGGTGTTTCATATCTGGCAGCTGAGAAGAATGCCGAAGCGGAAGCAGATCTTTTAGTTGCGATGGAGTCGGGTGATCGCGAGATTATGAATATGGCGGCACTGAAGCTGGGTACATTGAAGTTCTCTCAGGAGAATTATGAGAAAGCTCTGGATTATTATTATGATGTGATTATCCACGATTCATCAGGAAAATATGCATTGGATGCAGCTAATAACTTTGCCTTTGTCTGTAAAAGTCGAGAAGAGTGGCAGAAGGCAGTAGCTGCGTATGAGATTATTCTGGAAAAATGGGGCGATTCTGAGTTGGAAGGTAAGACAATTTTCGATATAGCTTATTGCCATTATCGTGATCATAAATATGGGGAAGCAATAAAGATGTTCAATCGTGCAATGCCGCTGCTGGATGAGGATATGCAGGCAGAATCACAATTCTGGAAAGGTGAGGCTTATTTCAGTATGGAGGATTATTCTGACGCAGTTACCGAGTTTCTTAAGGTTGGATATAATTACGCTGGTTTAACGCACTGGGCTGCTTCTGCAGAGTTACGGGCAGCTGATGCTTATGTTGGCATGGATGATATCGTAAAAGCTAAAAGGCTTTATCAGCGCGTAATAGATAAATATGGTGAAATGAGCCAGTGGGGTAAATCCGCTGCCGCTAAATTGGCACAGTACTAATATGAAACTTGCAGTAGATCTTCATTCTCACTCAGGTTATGCCGGCGGTGTTGGACAACTGGAATTATCCCATATTGCTGATACAATGAAAAAGAAGGGAATAGACGTTTTTGGTACTGGTGATGCTCTATATCCAACAAGAACAAGGGAACTGAAAAATCAGTTGATTCCTGTTAAACCAGGGTTATTTTCATTACCCCATGATGAGTCTATGTTTCTGTTACAGACCGAGGTTATCCTCTCTACCCGGATTAAGGGATATCGTAACAAAACTATTGCTCATCACGTAATTCTCTTCCCAGATTATGCTGCAATTGAAAAGCTCCAAAAGTTGATGGATCAGTGGGGAATGAAGAATACTATCGGCCGACCTTTTATTACGACTGATTCTCAGAGTGAGTTAGAGGAGCGATTGTTTCAGATCAGTGCCATTGATCCGATGTTAGAAATTATTCCTGCGCATGTAATGACACCGGACGGTATTCTGGGCAGTAAAAATAATCTGGAGAATATGCAACAGTTTTATGGTGATTTTTTATCAAACATTCATGCAGTAGAAACTGGATTGAGCGCAGATCCAGCGATGCTGGAGAGGATCCCGGATTTGAGGGATCTTACCTATTTGTCCAACAGTGATTGTCACAGTGCAGCTCTAAACAGGATTGGCCGGGAATTTACCATACTCGAGGCCAGAGATGTCAGCTATGAAAGTATTATTGCTGCTATTAGAGGGAATAGTATATATCTGACAGCGGAATTTAATCCGGGTGAAGGTCGATATTTTTTGACAGGACATCGCAGTGACCGTCCTGGTCATGAGGATTATTATATCAAACCGGTTGAGGAAGAGAATCTTATCTGTCCAACCTGTGGTAAGCTGATGAAACTTGGAGTTTCAGAAAGAGTTAAGCAGTTAGAGGATCCTGATCTTACACCATTAAAGCGCAGGTTCATGCATTTGATTCCATTGGTGGAGGTTATCGCATCTTCTTTATCGATTAAATCTGTAACATCGAGCAAGGTTGTGGCTATATTTAACACGATAATGGAGATCTATCCATCGGAGATAGAATTATGGATGTCGGATAACGTTAAAGAACTACTTGACAAATGGATACCGGCAAAAACTATCAACCAGATTTTAGCTGTTCAACAAGGGGATTTTCGGTTTGATCCACCCGGTTTTGACGGAAATTACGGAAAATTAAATATAGGAGAATGACATGATTGAAATATTAAGGCAACGCAGGGATAAATTAATCGAACAATGGAATGATAATGAGGTAGGAATTATTTTTGCAGCTAATGAGCCGACCTATCCGCGCTATTTCAAACAGGATAACAACTTTCTGTATTTCACAGGTTTGAATGTTCCTAAAGCTGTTTTAATGCTTGGAAAAATCAAAGGTAATGCCTTCAGCAAGTTATTCATTGAGCGGGAAATACCTGAGATGGTTGTATGGGAAGGGCATAAGCTTTCTCCCAAAGAGGCAAGAGAAACCAGTGGAATAGAGCAGATTGCTTATGTAGATGAGTTCTACCGAGCAGCCAGTATTACCTTATATTCTACTGAGCGATGTTATGTAAACATGAATTATACAGATCCTGATAATCCGCTTAGCAAAGGGCAGGCATTTGTAAAAGGCATTCAGCCACGTTTCCCTCATATTCAATTCCGGGATGTTCTCCCAACGATTTCACCTTTACGTGCAGTTAAAGATGTTTATGAGGTTGAGCAGATTCACAAGGCGATTGATGCGACGGGAGCTGGGATTGAGGCTATGATGAAAAATGCAGAGCCTGGAATGATGGAGTATGAACTGGAAGCATTGCTTCATTATGAGGTACAACGTCGTGGGATGCCTCATATGGGATTTAAATCCATCGTTGCAAGTGGTGTTAATGCTGCAACATTACATTATGGAGATAATAACTGCCCTATTGGTGAGGATGATTTGATCCTGATGGATGTGGGAGCAGGTTGCAATAATTACAGTGCTGATATTACCCGAACATTTCATGTGACAGGTAACTTTAATCAGCGTCAGAAGGATGTTTATCAGGCAGTGTTGGATGTTAATAAGGCTATCATCGAAATGGTGAAACCGGGTCTTGGTTTGGCTGATCTAAACAGGAAGACCATTGAATTGATTTCCGAAGCGTTGATCCGATTGGGTTTAATTACGGATAAAGCAGATTTCCGTAAATATTATATGCACAGTGTTACGCATCATCTCGGGATGGATACACATGACATTGTGGCCAGAGATTCGATTTTAGAAGCTGGAAATATTATTACTGTTGAGCCGG
Organism: uncultured Candidatus Cloacimonadota bacterium; assembly: GCA_964441785.1. GTDB lineage: Bacteria > Cloacimonadota > Cloacimonadia > Cloacimonadales > TCS61 > CAYYLA01. The sequence continues at coordinate 7,793 of CAYYLA010000005.1, forward strand.
GAATCTATATCAAAGAAGAGGGTATAGGTGTAAGGATCGAAGATGATATTCTTGTTACTGAAACAGGATATCGTAATCTCTCATCACATATACCAAAAGAGATTGCTGATTTAGAAGCGTTAGCTAAGAAGTAGGGGATTATTATGAAAACGGTTATTTATCCGGGTACTTTTGATCCAATAACCAATGGCCATATTGATATATTGAAAAAGGCCAGTAACCTATTTGATAAGATTATTCTTTCGGTTGCGGCTGTTACAGGTAAGGATACGATTTTCTCAACGGAAGAGCGTGCCCATATTTGTCGTCAGGCAGTTAAGGATATGCCCAAGATACAGGTGCAAACCTTTAATGGATTAGCTGTAGATTTTGCCAAACAGGTTAATGCCTGCGCTATGATACGTGGGTTAAGGGCATTATCAGATTTTGAATATGAGTTATCTTTAGCTTTGATGAATAAAAAGATGTTGGATGAAGTTGATACAATTTTTTTTGTTCCAGATAATAAATATCTCTATCTAAGTTCATCTATGGTGAGGCAGATAGTCACATTGGGTGGAGAAGCAAAAGATTTACTTCCCGATTGTGCATTGGCTGCGTTGAAGAGTAAGACGGTAAAATGATCTGGAAAAAAGGGAAAGGCTCTAAGGGCAGGAAGCACAACAGAGTCAAAACGATATCAAAAAATCTAAAAATAAAGGAGCATATTGTGTCTGAACCAAAGAAGAACAAGATCAATGTAAAAATCGATGAATCAGTTGGTGAAGGTGTTTATTCAAATTTTTTCGTAATGAGTAATTCATTATCTGAGTTTATTCTTGATTTCGGAAGGATACTTCCGGGATTACCAAGTGCAAAAATCTATAGTAGAGTTGTAACTACTCCGCAGCATGCAAAACAATTGTTAGGAATATTGCAGAAAAATATAGAAGCATTTGAGAAGAAGAATGGAGAGATTAAAATTCCTGGTATACCAGATGATAAAGAGATAGGTTTTAAGAGTTCGGGACAAAATGCTTGACTGCTTTAACCTCTGGATTCTTTTTGATTTTCTTGTAATGGGAAATAAAGAAAACATAAATTAAGGAGTTTTTGCTGATGAAACAAAGTAAAATTCGTGGCATCCTTATACTTCTTGTATTGATTGTGACTGCTTACTATTTTCTGCCCCTGGTAGTGCCTAATCTACCATCATTCTGGACAGATAAAGAGCTTAAGCTTGGTCTCGATCTTCAAGGTGGATCTCAAATTCAATTAGAAGTTGATTTTACAGATTTAACGTTGTCAGAGAAAGAAAAGGAAGATGCTATTAAGACAGCTTTACAAATTATTAGAAATCGTATTGACCAATTTGGTGTGGCTGAACCAACTATTCAAAGAGTCGGTACTACAAATCGTATTATTATTCAATTGCCTGGTCTAGATGATCCTAGCAGAGCTAAAGATCTTATTGGTAAAACAGCATTATTGGAATTCAAACTTGTTGCTGAAGCAGATCAAACAAGAGAACTTTACGATAAATTAGATAAATATTTGAGTAATAACATTGATAATTATGGTTATCTTTCTGAATTCGTTGATGAAGAAGTAGAAGAGGTAACAGATGTATTAGAAGAAGTTGAAGACGATACAACAGAAGAAGTAGTCGAAGAAGAAATCGATCCGATTTTTACTTCTCTTACAACATCATCAGAAGGAATGCCGATGACTGTTGATTATGAAAATGTTGCTATTCTCAAGCAGCTTCTTAAAGATGAAAACTTCCTTGCTCAGGTTCCTGCAGGATTACAGGTAGCTGTTGGTCAGGAAAATGCAGATGATCCATATTCACCAAGACAGATTTATGTAATCCATGATAGAGCAGAGATTACAGGTAAATATCTTGAAAAAGCAATGGTTAAATTTGGACAGGGTTTTGACCCTTCTACATCTGGGAAAAATTATATTGCCCTGGAATTTAACAAAACAGGAGCAAAGAAATTCTCCGTAATAACAGGACAGAACATTCAAAAACGTTTAGCAATTGTACTTGATAATGTTGTTTATGTTGCTCCAGTTATCAATGATAGAATTCCTAGTGGACAAGCTTCAATTACAGGTAATTTCACAATTGAAGAATGTAACGACTTGGTAATCGTTCTTAATGCTGGTAATCTTCCGGCTCCAGTAAAAATTATTGAAGAAAGAACCGTAGGACCAACATTGGGTAAAGACAGTATCAAAGCTGGTGTTTTTGCTGCAATTATTGGTATGGTGCTTGTTGTTCTCTTTATGGCTATCTATTATGGTTTATCTGGAATTATTGCTGATATAGCTGTTGTTGTTAATATGGGAATTATTATTGCTTTCATGACTATGCTGGAAGGTACACTTACAATGCCTGGTATTGCAGGTATGATTCTTACCATTGGTATGGCTGTGGATGCTAATGTGATTATTTTTGAAAGAATACGAGAAAATCTTAGTCAGGGCAAAACACCAAGATCAGCAGTTGATGGTGGATTCAGCCGAGCATTGGTTACTATCCTTGATGCAAATATTACTACGTTGATTACAGCTCTGGTTCTGTACCAATTTGGTACCGGTCCTATCAAAGGTTTTGCTGTAACACTTTCAATTGGTATTATTGGATCAATGTTCGCCTCTATTGTTCTGGTTAAAGCGATCTTCGATGGCGTAATCCTCAACACAAACCGCGATAAGCTGAGTATATAGGGAGGATGATACGATGAAATTTTTTGGAAATACTAATATAGATTTTACTGGGAAAAGAAGAATTGCTTTTCTTATTTCTGGCCTTGTGATCCTGGCTGGTATTCTGGCAATAGTAATTGGCGGAGGATTAAAATACAGTATTGATTTTACAGGTGGTCTTGCTATGGAATTGGATATCACTCCAATTAATGATCAAGGTCAAGTGATTGATATTCAAGATATTAGAAATACACTTACTGAAGCTGGTATTGAAGGCACAGAGATTCAGGAAATCAGCAGTAACGATAGAAAACTGATCCTTCTGAAAACAAAAGAAGTAAGTGAAACTGGTGAGAAGGTTGGTGACAAAATAATTCAGGTAATTAGAGATAATTATCCAAACAATGTAGACCCCTCTACTTTTGTTAGATTACAGGATGAGATAGGACCAAAAATCGGTGAAGAGCTTAAAGGTAAAGCGTTATTGGCAATATTCTGGGCTTTACTGGGTATAATCCTTTATATCTGGTGGCGATTTGAATTCACATTTGGTCTTGCTGCTGTGGCTGCATTATTCCATGATGTTTTGATTACTGTCGGCCTTTTTGCTATATTTGGTAAAGAAATCAGTTTACCTGTTGTTGCAGCACTTCTAACAATTGTTGGTTATTCACTTAATGATACAATTGTGGTGTTTGACAGGATTAGGGAAGATCTCAAGCTCTACAAAAAAGAGTCTTATGCAAACGTAATAAATCATAGTATTAATGAAACCCTAAGTAGAACAATCATAACATCACTCACAACATTTGTTGTAGTATTATGTTTGTATTTATTTGGTGGCACAGTGATCAATGATTTTGCTTTTGCTTTATTGATAGGTGTGGTTGTTGGTACCTATTCTTCAATCTTTATTGCAAGCCCAATTCTTGTTGAACATTTTACAAGAAGACAGGACAAAGTCGCTTCAAAGAGAAAGAAATAATCGTTACAATTAATTGATATATTTAAGGCGGAGTGACATGTTCATTCCGCCTTATTAATATTTATATCAAAAAAAATCTTGCAAAGTATTTAAGAATTGTTTTTTTTAGACAGTTAATTTTATATAGAAAGGAAAGAAAATGTCAAAAATATTAATTGTAGAAGATGAATTCGTAATAGCACAGGATTTAAAAATGACCATCGAAAGTTTTGGTTATGATGTAGTCGCTGTTGAATCAATGGGAGAGAATGCCGTAATTAAGGCTTCAGAACTAAGGCCTGACCTGATAATGATGGATATAATGCTGGAAGGTGATATGGATGGGATAGAAGCTGCTGAGATTATCCATCAACATAGTGATGTTCCAATAATTTATCTAACAGCTTATGCTGACACGTCGACATTGGTTCGTGCAAAAGCATCCAGACCAGAAGCATATCTGTTAAAACCTTGGGATGAGAGGGAATTGCACAATACAATAAAAATGGCTTTATTGTAGAATCTTTGAATCGTTAGTTTTAAATTCTTTAATATATATATCCCTTTGAGGGAATGGGATTTCAATATTAGCATCGTTAAATTGATCCCATATTGTTAATAATACGTCACTTTTGATATTATCAATCCCATTTTTTGGATCATTAATCCAGAATTTCAATGTAAAATTGATGGAACTATCGCCAAAGCCTTTTAAAAAACAGGCAGGTTCAGGGTTTGTCTGGATTCGAGGGAATTGTTTGGGAACAGAGAGCAGGATCTCCTTAACTGTGTGGGGATTACTTTTATAGCTAACACCAATGTTTACATCTATCCTGATGAGATTATTGCTATGTGACCAATTAATTACCTTGGTGGTAATCAATTCTTCATTGGGGATGATGAATTCTTTCCCATCAATTGAGATTACTTCAATATATCTGGCACCCATTGTTTTGATCCAGCCAAAATCCTCGCCGACTTCAATAACATCTCCGGGCCTAATAGATTCATCCAACAATAAAATAACACCGCTGATAAGGTTAGATACAACCTTTTGAAGACCAAAACCGACTCCGATACCGATAGCACCTGTGAGGATTGTAAAGGCTTTCAAATTTATGCCAACATTTGATATTACAAGCAGGAAAACAAAACAATAAACAGTAATCTTGGATATCTTAATAATCAAGACAGCCAAGGAAGGCTTAATGCTTTTACTTCTGCTCAGTGAATTCTGAAGATACGCAACCAGCTGTTTAGCTATCCAACCAAAAATAGCCAAAAATATTATCGCTTTGATGATAGTATAAATGGAAATTCTAGAGCCGGAAATCGATACGGCTAGAGAATCAAGTAACTCAATGGTCTTGTTTAGATAACCAAAACTACTGATAATTGCAACCATCATAGAGAAAAATAGAACAATTTTCTTAGTAAGTGGATTGCTGATAAAGAAAGTGGAGATTATGATAATAACCCAAAGACTTGCCAGGCTGATAAATACCTGGATTAGCTCAGATGGATAGGAGATCAAATCGAAGATTCGTTTTATCAAAAGCAGGAGAATTAAACTGAAGAATGGAACAAGAACCGCTTCGCAGAATGTTATGATAATACCGAAACGGTTCTTTTGTTTTCTCAAATTCTCGAAAAAATATTTTGATATTATACGTTTTGCAAATAATGATACAAAAACAATCAGCAGTGTAGAGCTGATTTGAACAATTATGTTTAGATCTGTTATATTTTCATAGATGTAATTCCAGGTTTCTTGCAACCAGGTAACTATACTCTTAAGAAAATCAAACATGGTTCTATTTTGTTATACCCCTATCAGCTATTTTAATAAAATCCACAAATAATTTCTGCGCATCACTAAGTTTAAATCCAGCAATTTTGGCCATTGCTTGTGAGACATTGAGTCCCTCTTTATAGAAAATCTTATAGATTTCTTTTATTTCTGCAATCTGCTCTTTGCTGAAGCCTTTCCGCAGAAGTCCAACCGAATTTAAACCATGGATTTCGTAAGGCATACCTTCACCACGTGTATAGGGAGGGACATCTTTTTTTACACCGGATTTACCGCCGACAAAGCTGTATTTACCGATTTTCACAAACTGATGAATAGCTGTCATTCCCCCAATTGTTACATAATCATGAATATGGATATGTCCAGCCAGATTTACGGCATTAGCGATGATAACATTATTTCCAATATGGCAATTATGAGCCACATGCGAATATGCCATTAAGAGGCAGTTATCACCTACAGATGTATTTTCATCCATGGTAGCAGATTTATTAACAGTACAGAATTCCCGGAACGTGTTGTTGTTACCAATAACCAGTTTTGTGGGCTCGCCTTTGTATTTCAGATCCTGGGAATTGGTTCCGATTACGGCAGAATGAAAGAAATTATTTCCATCCCCTATTGTAGTATCACCATCAATTACTACATTTGAGTGAAGAATATTATCTTTTCCCATTACAACATTTGGCCCTATTATACAGTATGGACCAATAACTGTATTCTCGCCAATTACGGCATTTTTATCGACTATTGCTGTATTATGAATATTAGACATAACTACCTTTTCATCACTTTTGCCAGGAAATCACCTTCAGTAACCTTGGTATTACCCACATATGCATCACCGTGCATCTTAGCAAGACCACGCTTCAATGAAATCACGCTTAACTCAAAACGTAGTGTGTCACCGGGTACAACTGGTTTCCTGAATTTAACATTGTCGATGGAGGCAAAATAAGCCACAAATTGCTCGGGATCATCCAGTGCATTAAGTAGCATAATACCGCCTGTCTGAGCCATAGCTTCAACGATAAGAACACCGGGCATCACAGGATGATCGGGGAAATGTCCCTGAAAGAAGGGTTCATTTATCGTTACATTCTTTATACCAACAATGCTCTCGCCTGAATCAAATTCAACTATTTTGTCTACCAGAAGGAATGGGTATCTATGTGGCAGGATTTTTTGAATTGCATTAATATCAAATACGACATTTTCAATTTTCTTTTTTTGATAAATCTTCTGCAATTCCTGTTTCTTATATAATTTTCTTAATTTTTTTACTAACTCAACGTTAGTCTTGTGTCCTGATCTTGCAGCAAGGATATGTCCCTTAATTGGAACACCAAGAAGAGCTATGTCCCCAATAAGATCAACGACTTTATGACGAACAAATTCGTTGTAATAACGTAGTGGGGTATGGTTAAGTAATCCATCGGGACCGACCATGATTTTACCTTCATATCCAAAGATCTTTTTCAGTCTTTCGACCTCTTCCATTGATGTTTCAGGATCAGCTACGACCAATGCATTTTCCAGAGATCCACCTTTAATCAAACCATGTTCTTTCAGCATGATAATTTCATCCAAAAAACAGAAGGTTCTGGCGGAAGCAAAATCAGCTTCAAAATGGCCAATAGATGGCAGGAATGTATATTGAGTTCCCAGGGCTTTATGTTGATAGTCTACCATGAAGGTGACCTTCAAGTCATCGGAAGGTACAATAACAATATCAACATTATCTGCAGGAGCCGAGAAAGAAATTGGCTCAGTAATTTCCAGATATTCCCTTTCTGTGTCCTGTTCAATAACTCCAACTTTTTTTAACAATTCCATAAAAATAATGGAGCTACCGTCGGCAACTGGTACTTCTGGTCCGGTTACTTCTATACGAATATTGTCGATATTTAATCCCTTAATAGCAGCCAGGACATGTTCGATAGTTGCAACTGTTGCTTTGTTAATTCCAATTGTAGTTCCTCTGGAAATATCGATAACATGATCAATATCAGCAGGAATTTCAGGATTTCCCTCCATGTCAGTTCTTACAAAAACTATACCATCATCTTTACCTGCTGGTTTAAAAGTTAATGTTGATGTTTCACCTGAGTGAAGTCCTATTCCTCTGTAACTGATCTCACCTTTTATTGTTCGTTTAAACTCTTTCATTTTTTTACCTTATTCTTTTCTCTCTTTCTATAATCTTTAACGACATCTGGAATGTATTTTTCCATTGCAATGATACGTTTCTTTAATCCGGCATCTATAGCTGGAGTTCCAAAGATTTTGGCATCTTCGGGTACATTATTACTGACCCCGGACTGAGCCCCGATCATAGCGCGGTTGTTTATTGTTAAATGACCAGCAACACCTACCTGTCCTGCAAGATATACTACATTGCCAACAACAGTACTGCCAGCTAATCCAACCTGAGCACAAAGGATTGAATTTTCGCCAATCTTGCAATTATGCCCAACCTGAACGAGATTATCAATCTTCGTTCCTCTACCTATTACGGTAGATCCGATTGTCGCTCTATCTACAGAAGAATTAGCCCCGATTTCAACATTGTCTTCTATTACAACATTTCCCACCTGAGGTATCTTAACCTGATTGCCCTGATGCAACAGGAATCCAAAACCATCTGCTCCTATTACAACTCCGGAATGGAATATGCAATTATCGCCAATTTTGGTATCTTCATAAATAGTTATGTTTGGATAAAAATGACATCCGGAACCAATCTGACAATTATCTCTGATAACCGTATTGGCTTCGATGATGGTTTTATCTCCAATTGAAACGTTATTACCGACACAAACATTTGGACCGATATAAACCTCTTTGCCAAATTTACAATTATGGCCATGAACAGCTGATTGTGCAAAAAAATCTCCAGGATGTGGATATGATAGCTTCATCCAAGTGTCAACCAACATCATAAATGTTATATACGGTTTATCAACAAAAATCAGGTTTGTACTCGGTTTCAACTCTTTATCAAAGTCTTCTGGAACAAAGATCAAACCAGCTGAAGTTGACTTCAGCTGATTTATATATTTGTTGTTCTCGAAAAAACATACGGATTGCTCATTTGCTTCCAGCAATTCTGCTACATTGTTCATCTTAAAATCACTAACAATAAGTGATTTTGCATTTATCTGCTGAGCAATCTGCTCTACTGTTAATTCCAGGGGGAAGGTTTTCATTATTCAGCAGTATTGAATGATGCGTCTAATTTCTCAACAACGATGTCAGTAACATCAAGAGCTGGGTCAACATAAACCAGTCCGCTGATGTTTAAATCGAAGATGGCAGAATAACCATTCTCTTCAGCCAGGGCTTTTGTAACATCACCAAGTTTTTGAAGAATCGGATTAAGAAGTTCATCCTGTTTATTTTTCGCTTTTTGTTGAATTTCCTGCTGGAGTGCTGCATATTCTCCATCCAGTGTCTGAAGTTCCATCTCTAACTCTTTTTTGTATTCTTCATCTGTCATTACAGGAAGATTCTGATACTCTTCAAATTTAACTTTGAACTGGTTCTCTTTTGCCATCAACTGATTATTCCACTCTTCCTGAAGTGTCATAATAATTGTTTGAATTCTTTTACCTTCTTTACTGTTTTCTAAAACAAGATCAGAATTGATATAGGCAATCGTTGTCTCAGCAACCAATCCAGCAGCAAGTATTATTAAGAGCGTTGTAACTACAAATATTTTCTTCATTATTTTCCTCCAATTATTTATCTTCTATATCTTCTGTGTCGTATGTTTTCTCCATCTCATCAATAATATCATCGGTGATGTCGAATTTACTTTTTGCATATCCTACTGCTCCTGAAGCAGAATCAAGGATCATGGAATAATTGTTGTCTACCGCAATAGTTTCCAGGATAGTATTAAGTTTTTCCATGATGGGCGTGAGTAATTCATTATTACGATTAATGATTTTCCCCTCTTCTCCATAAATCTCTTCAATTTTATCTTTACGTTGTTGCTCCAACTCCGAGATCTTATTCAGCGCTTCCTGACGTCCAGATTCAAGCAGGGTTAGCTTTTTCTGCTCATACTCCTCTCTTAACGCATCAATATTTGAATCAATTTCTTGAATCTCCTGATCCCAGGCCGCGATGTCATTATCAAGATTTTTCTGTGCATCCTGAAGATCCTTACAGTTTTCTAGTACTCGGTTGGAATCATAGTAGACAATCTCTTCAGAATCAGCTATCAGATTAACCGCAAACAACAGCAACAGGAATAGTGTTGTCATTGTTAGAAATCTTTTCATAAAATACCTCTCATTTTGCTGTACCTTTTCTGTTTATGCTCCATTAAAGTCAATAAAATTAATCAAATGATAATCTTCGTTAATTTTTCATCAACTCTTTTGCTGCATTCTGGATTGCTTCTATGATTTGAACATATCCGGTGCAACGACAAAGATTACCCTCCAGGGCAGTACGGATTGCTTCTTCATCAGGATCAGGATTATTGATCAACAAACCCTTGGCACTAATGATCATACCTGGGGTACAGAAACCACATTGAACTGCTCCCGATTTAAGAAAATGATCGTTCAATGTCTTTAAAACTCTATCCTTTTCAGAATATTCAATGGTTTCTATCTCTGCATTGTTAACCTGACCTGCCAGAATAAGACATGAACATACAGCTTTGCCATTGAGCAAAACAGTGCAGGCACCGCACTCACCAATACTGCAACCCTCTTTTGTACCTGTTAATCCAAGTACGTCTCTTATCAAATCAAGAAGTCGTATCGATTCATCAACTTCAAGATGGTGTTGTTCTCCATTTACTGTTACATTTAATTTAATCATGATTCAACCTTTGTTTATATATATCGTTTAATCCTGCTTTTACCAGATTTACAAATACCGGGATCTTATAGGGCGCAGACCAGCGGCCACCAAGTTCTTTTTCAAGAAAATCTCTCAGTGGTGCTTCTACATTGTTGATTAACTGGGTGGTTAACTTCTGCCCGTTTAATACCTCTTCAACACAACTTAATCGTTGAGGATGGCTTAACAAGGAGCCATCTACCAATCTGCTCTCTTCTATTATCCCCTCATTATTGATATCCATAATGATACTAATACTCATTCGGGTTATATTTACTGCATTTCTTCTACCCAGTTGATAATAGTGTTTCACAAAATGTTTATCACTTTTGGGAACAATAATTTTTGTTAATATTTCATCCGGTTTGATAACTGTTTTATAGCTCCTCAGGATGAAATCTTCCAATGGAACACTACGGGTCGTATCTGCTGATTGCAGTTCAACAGTAGCTCCATACATGATAAGTGGTGGTACAGAATCTGCACAAGGTGCAGCATTAACCATATTTCCAGCAATTGTTGCTCTGTTCCTGATCTGTGTAGATCCAATCTGTCTACATGCTTCTACCAGTACAGGCAGGTTTTCTTGGATGGATTCGTTGCTGATGATGTTTGAGAAGGTTGTAGAACCTCCAATCTCAAATCTATCCGCAAATTCCCTGATTTCAGATAATTCTTTGATCCCTGTGATGTTCAGAAGATTTGGTTTATCTTCTAATTCTCTAATTTGGATTAGAACATCGGTTCCGCCGCTAAGTATCTGATAGCTGTCTTCTTTTAATAATGATAATGCTTTATTCAATGACGTTGGGGATGTAATTGCAGGTCTTCCTGTATTTGGCAGGTATGCCTTTTGGGTTGTAGCACCTTTCTCGCTTGATCGTTGAGGTTTTCTCAGGTGTTTACCAAGGAAAACCTGTTCTAAAGAGAGAGGAATCTGATAGAAACGTTTTTTTAATGCAAATCCAACAGCATTATTCAATGCCGCAGCAGTTAATTCTAACGTAGGTTCACCCAGACTTTTACCACCAAAAGGTCCATACTTATCTGGATTTTCTACAACAACCGGATTGATATGTTTAAAATCCTTAATTGTAGGGATCAGGTAGGTGTCGAAGTTTCTACTTTTTACCTCGCCATTTTGTTGATGGAAGTCTTCCAATAATCCATAGCCCATTCCCTGGAGTACACCACCATAAATCTGCCCTTCGGCTCCTTGGCGATTAATTGCTC